>NZ_JADCKW010000014.1:0-283917 GCF_014982155.1 Enterobacter cloacae complex sp. P16RS2
GAGATCTACACCGAGGCGGGCCTGCCGGACGGCGTGTTTAACGTCCTGCCGGGCGTGGGCGCGGAGACCGGCCAGTACCTGACCGAGCATCCGGGCATCGCCAAAGTCTCCTTTACCGGCGGCGTCGCCAGCGGCAAAAAGGTGATGGCCAACTCGGCGGCCTCGTCCCTGAAAGAGGTGACGATGGAGCTGGGCGGCAAATCGCCGCTGATTATTTTCGACGACGCCGATCTGGATCTCGCGGCGGACATCGCCATGATGGCCAACTTCTTCAGCTCCGGCCAGGTGTGCACCAACGGCACCCGCGTGTTTGTTCCGGCCAAGTTCAAAGCCGCGTTTGAGCAGAAAATCGTCGAGCGTGTGGGCCGCATCCGCGCGGGCGATCTGTTCGATGAAGCTACCAACTTTGGCCCGATGGTCAGCTTCCTGCACCGCGACAGCGTGATGCGCTACATCGCCAAAGGCAAAGAGGAAGGCGCGCGCGTGCTGTGCGGCGGCGACGTGCTGAAGGGCGAAGGCTTCGATAACGGCGCGTGGGTGGCCCCGACCGTGTTCACCGACTGCACCGACGAGATGACCATCGTGCGCGAAGAGATCTTCGGCCCGGTGATGTCCATCCTCACCTATGAGTCCATTGAGGAAGCGATTCGCCGCGCCAACGACACCGACTACGGGCTGGCGGCAGGCATCGTTACGGCCGACCTGAACCGCGCCCACGGCGCCATTCATCAGCTCGAAGCGGGCATCTGCTGGATCAACACCTGGGGTGAATCCGCCGCAGAAATGCCGGTCGGCGGCTACAAGCACTCCGGCATTGGCCGCGAGAACGGCGTGATGACGCTGCAGAGCTACACCCAGGTGAAGTCCATCCAGGTTGAGATGGGTAAATTCCAGTCCATATTTTAACCGGGAGGTTTATTTGCAATTTGACTACATCATTATCGGGGCCGGCTCTGCCGGCAACGTGCTGGCTACACGACTGACTGAAGATCCGAACACCACCGTCCTGCTGCTTGAAGCGGGCGGGCCGGATTACCGCTTTGACTTCCGCACCCAGATGCCCGCCGCGCTGGCGTTCCCGCTGCAGGGCAAGCGCTACAACTGGGCGTACGAAACCGAGCCAGAACCCTTCATGAACAACCGCCGCATGGAGTGCGGACGCGGCAAAGGGCTGGGCGGCTCGTCATTGATCAACGGCATGTGCTACATCCGCGGTAACGCGATGGACCTCGACCACTGGGCGAAAGAGCCGGGCCTGGAGCACTGGAGCTACCTCAACTGCCTGCCCTACTATCGCAAGGCAGAGACCCGCGACGTGGGGCCGAACGACTACCACGGCGGCGACGGTCCGGTGAGCGTTACCACCTCGAAACCGGGCGTGAACCCGCTGTTCGAGGCGATGGTGGAGGCGGGCGTGCAGGCGGGCTACCCGCGCACCGACGATCTCAACGGCTACCAGCAGGAAGGCTTCGGCCCGATGGACCGCACGGTCACGCCGCAGGGCCGACGCGCCAGCACCGCGCGCGGCTATCTGGACCAGGCTAAAAAGCGCCCGAACCTGACCATCCGCACTCACGCCATGACCGATCATATTATTTTTGACGGCAAACGCGCGGTGGGCGTCGAGTGGCTGGAGGGCGAAAGCACCATCCCGTCCAGAGCGACGGCGAATAAAGAGGTGCTGCTGTGTGCAGGCGCGATTGCCTCCCCGCAGATCCTCCAGCGCTCCGGCGTGGGCAGCGCGGAGCTGCTGAAGCAGTTCGATATTCCCCTGGTGCACGACCTGCCCGGCGTGGGCGAAAACCTGCAGGATCACCTGGAGATGTACCTCCAGTACGAGTGCAAAGAGCCGGTCTCCCTCTACCCTGCCCTGCAGTGGTGGAACCAGCCGAAGATTGGCGCCGAGTGGCTGTTTGGCGGCACCGGCGTGGGCGCGAGCAACCACTTCGAAGCGGGCGGTTTTATCCGCAGCCGCGAAGAGTTTGAATGGCCCAACATTCAGTACCACTTCCTGCCGGTAGCGATTAACTACAACGGCTCGAACGCGGTTAAAGAGCACGGCTTCCAGTGCCACGTTGGCTCCATGCGCTCCCCGAGCCGCGGCCACGTGCGCATCAAGTCCCGCGATCCGCACCAGCATCCGGCGATCCTGTTCAACTATATGTCCCACGAGCAGGACTGGCAGGAGTTCCGCGACGCTATCCGCATCACCCGCGAGATCATGCACCAGCCCGCGCTGGACAAATATCGCGGTCGCGAAATCAGCCCGGGTATCGAATGCCAGACCGACGAGCAGCTCGACGAGTTCGTGCGCAACCACGCCGAAACCGCCTTCCACCCGTGCGGCACCTGCAAGATGGGTTACGACGAGATGGCGGTGGTCGACGGCGAAGGCCGCGTTCACGGGCTGGAAGGGCTGCGCGTGGTGGATGCGTCGATCATGCCGCAGATCATCACCGGCAACCTGAACGCCACCACTATTATGATTGGCGAGAAAATTGCCGACGCAATCTGCGGGCGCGAGCCGCTGGCGAAGAGCACGGCGGCGTATTATGTGGCGAACGGGGCGCCGGTAAGACGCTAAGCCATTTCCCCTCTCCCCGCCGGGGAGAGGGAATTCACTCCCCCGCCAAAAATTTATTTTCATTTGCCTGCATCCAGTTTCCCCCCTGCCCTCGTATGTGAGTATGTGAGCAACGCCTTTGCTCCTTAATCCGAGGATAAATGATGAAAAAGCTACTCAGTGTTGCATTCGTATCCAGCGCTTTACTCTTCTGTGCAGGCGCATCAGCGGCCATGACGTCAGGCTCCGTGATGGTGGGCGGAGCAGAAATGTTCCCGAGCAAAAACATTGTTGAAAACGCCGTGAACTCAAAAGATCACACCACGCTAGTGGCGGCGGTCAAAGCGGCCGGGCTGGTGGATACGCTACAGAGCAAAGGGCCCTTCACCGTTTTTGCGCCCACCGATGCGGCATTTGCGAAATTGCCTGCGGGTACGGTCGACAATCTGGTGAAGCCGGAAAATAAAGCGCTGCTCACCAGTATCCTGACCTATCACGTGGTTGCGGGTAATTACGATATGAAAGCGCTGGAGCAGAAAATTAAACAGGGCGGCGGCCACGCGGAGCTGAAAACCGTTAACGGTCAACCTCTGTGGATCATGAGTAACGGCCCGCACAATATTCAGCTCAAGGATGGTAAAGGTAACGTGGCGAACATCAGCACCTATGACGTCCATCAGAAAAATGGCGTGATCGATGTGATCGATACCGTCCTGATGCCTAAGTAGTTGTCTATACTTCGGAAGTGTGACGTTGCCTTCCGGGAAAAATATGGATAACGCGCTGGCTGAACAGCAGTTGAAATTAATGCAGGCGGTCGCAAACGGCGATCGCCGCGCATTTGAACAGCTTTACCGACTCACTTCACCGCATCTGTTTGCCGTCGCGCTGCGCATGCTGCGCCATCGCGCCTGGGCAGAAGAGATCCTTCACGACTGTTTTGTCACCGTCTGGAGTAAAGCCGAAACCTATAACGCCGCCCTGAGCTCTCCGATGACCTGGCTTACGCATATTGTTCGCAACCGCTGTATTGACTGGCTGCGCAGCGGGCAAACCCGGGCTGCCGCCCGCGAGGAGTCGTATTCCGAAGAGAGTCTGCTGAGCGAAAACGATGAGCAAAACAACTGGTACGATGACGCGCAGGCAGCACGACTCAGGCATTGTCTGGATCATCTGAGTCAGGAACAGCGCCAGAGCATTACGCTCGCCTACTATCAGGGCATGTCCCACAGCGACATTGCCGACTGGCTCCAGCAGCCCGTGGGCTCGGTAAAAAGCTGGATCCGCCGCGCGATGGATCATCTTCGGGAGTGCGTGGGCCTATGAATGACAGCGAAAAACGCGATGACATGCTGGCTGCGGAATATGCCCTCGGCACTCTGCGCGGAGGGGCGCGGCTTCAGTTCCAGAAGAGGTTTGCCGCTGAGCCCGGTCTGGCTGCCCGCGTGGCGTACTGGCAGGAGACGTTCAGCACGCTCGACAGTCATCTCGCGCCCGTTCACCCACCCGAGACGGTGTGGAAGAGGATCGCCCTCGATCTGCCACCGAAAAAGCCTTTGCGCCAAAGCCGGCCCTATCTCGGCTGGATGGTCGCGGCCGGCCTCGCCGCCGTTACCATCGTGACCTGGTATTCCACCCGCACGCCGGAACTCGCACCGCTGATGGTGCTCAACGATGCCCAACAGCACGGGCAATGGATCGTCAGTGCAGACAGCCGACGCCAGTATCTGAGCATCACCCCGCTCAGACCGAACGCTATTGCGGCGCAAAACAGCCTGCAGCTTTGGCTTATTCCTGCCGGGAAGGCTCCGATATCCCTTGGGCTGCTGCAAAGTGATATACCGACTGATGTTGCCCTCAGGAACAACACCCTTACCCCTGACGCGATGATAGCCATAAGCCTTGAACCTAAAGGGGGATCACCCACCGGTCAACCCACCGGCCCCGTGCTGTACAGCGGCAAGATTTAATCCTCCGGCCTTGTTCGCAGGGCCGCGAGCATCTTAATCTGCCTTCCCCCGGATTTACGCCCGCGTGATAAGAAAAGAGAGATTTTTCAATACTCAATCCTGTACATAATATTGACTGTTACATATAAGAATTAAATATTAGCACCGCAATGAATTTTATTATTTGAAACTTTATTGACACTCTCCCTGCAACTCCATTAAGTTTAAATCGAATGCTATTTAATTCGATATATACAATATATTTTTAAAAAGGGTTAAAGAATTCGTCATCATTCTTTAATCCTTCTCTGCATTTTATTTTTTTTGAATCACACAACAGTGAGATAAGATCATGAATAATAGTGCAAACAAAGTTGTTGTTATCACCGGTGCCAGCAGCGGTATTGGTGAGGCCATTGCCCTTCATCTGGCAAATAAACCTTTTTCTCTGGTGCTGGTTGCCCGTCGTCTGGAGAGAATTAACGCCCTGGTGGATCGCATTATTCAGCAGGGCGGCCAGGCGATTGCCGTGAAGGCAAACGTGACCCGACAGGAGGAGGTTCAGCGCGCGATTGACGCTGCCGTTGCCGCATACCAGCGCGTCGACGTGCTGATCAACAACGCGGGCTTTATGGCGATTGCCCCCCTCAGCGAGCTGAAAACAGACGAGTGGGACCGGATGATCGATACCAATATTAAAGGCGTGCTGTACGGTATCGCAGCGGCATTTCCGGTATTCCAGCGCCAGGGGAGCGGACACTTTATTAACGTGGCCTCCGTGGCGGGTATCAAGGTCCTTGCCCCCGGCGGCGTGGTGTACAGCGCCACGAAATTCGCCGTCCGTGCCCTGAGTGAAGGCTTACGTCAGGAAGCGGGGAAAACCGTTCGGACGACCCTTATTTCCCCCGGCGCCGTTGAAAGCGAGCTGCAGTTTGGCAGCTCTGATGCCCCGAGCAAACAGTTCCTGCATGAATTTTATAAGCAGGCTATTCCGGCAGAGTCGATTGCCAGAGCCGTATTATTTGCTATCGAACAGCCTGGCGACGTTGATGTAAATGAAATAATTGTCCGTCCTACGCAGGAAGAATTTTAGCATGAGTTAAATAACGCTGAATGAGGTGTCATTATGATTAAATCATTAACGTCCATATCAGATTTAAATATGCGATCGGGTGCCGACATTCTCCTTGAAGTGCTGGAGAGTGAAGGTGTGGAATATATTTTTGGCAACCCCGGCACCACCGAACTCCCGCTCATTGATGCCCTTCTTCGCCATGAAAATATTCACTATATTCTGGCACTCCAGGAGAGCAGCGTGGTCGCCATTGCCGACGGCTACGCGAAAGCCTCCGGCAAGACCGGTTTTATCAATTTGCATACCGCCAGCGGTCTTGGGCACGGCATGGGGAATCTCATCAATTCGCGGATTATGAAAACGCCGCTGGTTGTCACCGTCGGGCAGCAGGACACGCGGCACTACGTGCGCGACCCGCTCCTGTACGATGACATTGTCTCGATTGGATCGCCGGTGGTGAAATGGGCGCAGGAGGTCACCAGCGCCGACCAGCTTCCGGTGCTGGTGCGTCGGGCGTTTCATGCCGCCAGCTATCCTCCCGCGGGTCCGGTGCTGCTATCCCTGCCAATGAACGTGATGGAAGAGCTCAGCGACGCCGGGATACAAACGGCCTCTAAAGTGAACTACCACACCGTGGCGGGCTCGCTGGACGAACTGGCCGAAGAGTTGAGCCAGGTTACGCCCGGCAGGATCATGATTGTGGCGGGGGATGAAGTTCACTCCAGCGGCTCGACGCAGGAGATTGTCCAGCTTGCTGAAGCGCTAGGCGCCCACGTCTACGGCTCCTCCTGGCCGTTGAATTTGCCCTTCCCCACGCAGCACGCGCTCTGGCGAGGCAATATGCCCACCACCGCAAATGAAATCGCCAGCGTCGTTAATGCCTACGATGCGGTGTTTATCATCGGCGGCAGAAGCCTGATTACCATTTTGTATAGCGAGGGCGAGGCCATTCCGGAAACCTGCGCGGTGTATCAGCTCTCGGCGGATATGAACGAACTTGGCCGCACCTACGCCACCCGCCTCTCGGTGATGGGGGATATAAAACTCTCCCTGAAGGAACTGCTGCCGAAGCTTGAGCAGCGCCGGGTGGCAAGCAAATTGACGCATCAGCGGCTGCTCAAAGCGGCACGCGCTGAACGTGAAAAAGAGTGGCAACTGCAGGAAGAGCGTCTGGCAGCCGAGCGGCTGCGCCCGGCGATTTCGCCGATGGTCGCGGCCTACGAGGTGATAAAGTCCGTTCCGCCGGGCACCACGATTGTCGACGAGGCGATAGCAACGGCCAGACACGTTCGTCGGTTTATCTCCGACCAGCAGCACCCGCGCTACTACTTTATGCGCGGCGGCGGTCTGGGCTGGGGGATGCCTGCAGCAGTAGGTCACTCGCTGGGGCGTGGGCGCGAGCCGGTAGTGTGTCTGGTTGGCGACGGCGCCTCCCTGTACTCGCCGCAGGCGCTCTGGACGGCGGCGCACGAAAATCTGCCCGTCACTTTTATCGTGATGAATAACCTGGAGTACAACATCCTGAAAAACTTCATGAAAGGACAGCCGGGTTACAGTTCGACAAAGCTGGGTCGCTTTATCGGGATGGATCTGATTAACCCGCGAATTGATTTCCAGTCGCTGGGCGCCGCGATGGGTATCCGCTGCTGCCGGGTGACCCAGGCCGCGGATATCGCCACGGCGGTGACGCAGGGGCTACAGTCCGGAAAAACCAATTTGATCGAAATTGCCATTTCCGCAGATTGATCGACCGTTTCAGATGTACCCTACATAAAACACTTATAACCGAAACGCCTCAAGCCGCTTAATCTGCCGCCCTTCTCCGTCAAAATTCTCCGCCGCCAGCCAGGCGCGCAGCTCGGCGTCTCTTTGCGGCCACTCGACGTCAATGATAGAAAGCATATCGCTGTCGCGGTTGCGCCCTTTGCGCACCAGCTTCTGGCGCAGGCGTCCTTCCCAGACAAACCCCAGCCGCTCCGCCGCGCTGCGCGACGCAACGTTCATGGAATCGCACTTCCACTCGACGCGCCGGTAGCCGTGCTCAAACGCATTTTTCAGCAGCAGCCACACCGTTTCGGTGCCCATCCGGGTTCCTTTCATCCTGCGCGACCAGGTCACGTGACCAATTTCCACTGACCCCAGCAGCCGCTCGTTAGCCATATAGCTCACCAGCCCCACCGCGCGTTCGGTGCGTAAATCAATGACGGCAAACGGCACCAGCTCATCGTCCATCACCTTAGCCACGATCCAGTGGGCGGTGGCTTCCACGCTCGCTGGCTGCGTGCTGGCAAGCCACGTCCAGTCGCTGTCGTCGCCCAGCGCGTAGGCCTCATAGAGATCGGCCGCGTGACGATCGGCATCCAGCGGCTCCAGGCGGCAATACTGGCCGAACAGCGGCGTGCGGGTTAATACGCGTGCGCCTCTCCAGTCTGGAACGATATCGTTAACGGTTTGACCATGTTGATTGATTTCGGGCACGGCGGTGACTCCCTGAAAGGTAAGGAGTTTGTTATAGCAGGTTAAAAAGCGGGCGAAAAGCAGCGTATTTTAATAGCCCGAGCGCATGCGATATTCCCGGAAGATATAAGCAAAGCTGAATTTCGACTTTGCGGAATGTCAGAGTCGACCTAACGTAGCGGAGCATAAAACAATCACAATATATTCTTCTCAGGGATCGCTATGACGAAAAAACTGTTACCGTTACTGGTGCTGGCTGCGCTCTCAGGCGTTGTCCACGCCGCTACTCCGCCCAACACGCTGGTTGTTGCCCAGGGGCTGGATGACATCGTGAGCCTCGACCCGGCCGAAGCCAACGAGCTTTCCAGCATCCAGACCGTGCCGAGCCTGTATCAGCGCCTGGTACAGCCGGACCGCGATAACCCGGAAAAAATCACGCCGATTCTGGCAGAAAGCTGGGAAGCGGACGCGGCAGCAAAAACGCTGACGATCAAACTTAAGCCCGATGCCAGATTCGCCTCCGGCAACCCGCTGCGCCCGGAAGACGTGATTTTCTCTTACACCCGCGCCGTGACGCTGAACAAATCCCCGGCCTTTATTCTGAACGTGCTGGGCTGGGACGCGAGCAACATCGCCAGCCAGCTGAAAAAGGTGGACGATCATACCCTCCAGCTTCACTGGACGGCGGACGTTAGCCCGTCGGTGGCGCTGAATATTCTCTCCACGCCGATTGCCTCCATCGTCGATGAAAAGCAGGTTGCGGCAAACGTGAAGGATAACGACTTCGGCAACGCGTGGCTGAAAATGCACTCCGCGGGCAGCGGCGCGTTCAAAATGCGCGTCTATCAGCCGCATCAGGCCATCGTGCTGGAAGCTAACGAATCGGCACCCGGCGGCGCGCCGAAGCTCAAAAGCATCATCATTAAAAACGTCCCCGATCCGGCCTCACGCCGCCTGCTGATCCAGCAGGGTGATGCCGACGTGGCGCGCGATCTCGGTGCAGATCAGATAAGCGCCCTGGACGGCAAGCCGGGCGTGAAGGTGCTGAGCATTCCGTCCGCCGAGCAAAATTACCTGGTGTTTAACACCGGCAACAGCGCCAACCCGCTGCTGAACAACCCGGCGTTCTGGGAAGCCTCGCGCTGGCTGGTCGATTATGAAGGCATCACCAAAAATCTGCTGAAAGGCCAGTACTTTGTTCATCAAAGCTTCCTGCCGGTCGGCCTGCCGGGCGCGCTGGAAGACAACCCGTTTAAATTTGACCCGGCAAAAGCGAAAGCCATTCTCGCCAAAGCGGGCATTAAAGACGCGCACTTCACGCTGGACGTGGAGAACAAGCCGCCGTTTATCACCATCGCCCAGTCGATGCAGGCGAGCTTTGCTCAGGGCGGCGTGAAGGTCGATCTGCTGCCTGCCGCCGGGAGCCAGGTCTATGCCCGCGTGCGCGCAAAGCAGCATCAGGCGGCGATTCGTCTGTGGATCCCGGACTACTTCGACGCGCACTCTAACGCCAGCGCCTTCGCGTGGAACGACGGTAAATCGAGCACCGTGGCCGGGCTGAACGGCTGGAAAATCCCGGAGCTGAACAAAGCCACGCTGGCGGCGGTAGCCGAGCCGGATACGGCGAAGCGTCTGGATCTGTACAAGAAGATGCAGGAGCAGCTGCAGCAGAATTCGCCGTACGTATTTGTCGATCAGGGTAAAACCCAGATCGTGGTGCGCGATAAAGTGAAGGGGTATCAGCAGGGGCTGAACGCGGATATGGTCTGGTACGATCGCGTCACGAAGTAGCCCTTGTCCTTCTCCCTCTCCCGTGGGAGAGGGTTGGGGTGAGGGCAACATCGCGCAGCAGAGCCGCCTGTTTCCCCTCACCCCCGCCCTCTCCCAAGGGGAGAGGGGGTCGTCCGTGCATATTTTCAGGATAATGGTTTTCCCATGCCACATCTTTCCACCCGCGTGCTTCAGGGTCTGCTGACCCTGCTGCTCACGCTCTTCGGACTGCTGCTCGTCACGTTTGCGCTCTCGGCGTTTTCACCGGTCGATCGCGTGCTGCAGATCGTCGGCGATCACGCCAGCCAGTCAACCTACGATCAGGTTCGCCACCAGCTTGGGCTGGATCGTCCCCTGCCCGTGCAGTTCTGGCACTACCTGCAAAACCTTGCCCACGGTGATTTAGGCACCGCCAGCGCCACCGGGCAACCGGTGCTGCAGGACCTGCTGTACGCCTTCCCCGCCACGCTGGAGCTGGCGACCCTTGCCTTGATCATCGGTGCCGTGCTCGGCGTGAGTGCCGGGGTGCTGTGCGCCCGCTACGCCGGTTCGCCGCTCGATCTCGCCATCAGAACGCTAACCTTGCTCGGCAACTCGGTACCGATTTTCTGGCTCGGCCTGCTGATGCTGGCCCTGTTCTACGCGAAGCTGCAGTGGAGCGCGGGTCCCGGCAGGCTGGACGATATCTGGCAGTTCACCGTCGAGCCGCGCACCGGCTTTGCGCTGGTGGATACCTGGCTTTCCGGCGATCGCGAGGCGTTCCGCAACGCCCTCAGCCACCTGGTGCTGCCGGTGCTGCTGCTGGCCTATTACTCGCTGGCGAGCATCACGCGCCTGACGCGATCCGCCTGCCTGAGCGAAATGAACAAAGAGTACATCCTGCTTGCCCGCGCCAAGGGCGCCGGGGAGATGACCATTCTGCTGCGCCACGTGCTGCCGAACATTCGCGGTACCCTGCTGACGGTAATCGCCCTCGCCTACACCAGCATGCTGGAAGGCGCGGTATTAACCGAAACCGTCTTCTCCTGGCCGGGGATCGGGCGCTACCTCACCACCGCCCTGTTCGCCGGAGACACCACCGCCGTCATGGGCGGCACGCTGCTGATTGGCGTCTGCTTTGTACTCATTAATAACCTTACCGACCTGCTCGTGCGGGCGACCGATCCCAGGGTGCGCTGATGCCGTTTTATCTTTTCTTACGTCGCCTGCGCCGCTCCCCTGCTGCGTTTTGCGGGCTGGCTGCCATCACGCTGCTGGTGGTTATCGCCCTGTTCGCGCCGTGGCTGGCACCGCTTGACCCGAACTGGCAGGACGCCGCCGCGCGCCTGCAGGCACCGAATCACCAGCACTGGCTGGGCACCGACAGCTACGGGCGCGACCTGCTTTCGCGTCTGATTTACGGCACCCGTCCGGCGCTCGGGCTGGTGGCATTAGTTACCGTAATCACCCTGCCCGCCGGGCTGCTGGTGGGGATTTTGTCCGGCTACTACGGCGGCTGGCTGGAGCGCATCCTGATGCGTTTTACCGACGTGGTAATGTCGATGCCGCGTCTGATCCTCGCCTTCGCGTTTGTGGCGATGCTTGGCCCGGGGCTGGTCAACGGCGCGCTGGCGCTGGCCTTAACCACCTGGCCCGCCTACGCGCGGCAGGCGCGGAGCGAGATCCAACGTCTGCGCCACAGCGACTACCTCGCCGCCGCCGAGATGATGGGCATTCGCGGCCCGCGCCTGCTGGTCGGCCATATTCTGCCCCTGTGCCTGCCGTCCGCGATTGTGCGGCTGGCGCTGGATCTTGCGGGGATTATTCTGGCGGCCGCCGGGCTGGGCTTCCTCGGCCTTGGCGCACGTCCGCCGATGGCCGAATGGGGCGCGATGATCGCCGACGGTATGCAGGTGATTTTCGACCAGTGGTGGATAGCCGCCATTCCGGGCGGGGCGATTCTGTTTGCCAGCCTGGCCTTTAACCTGCTGGGCGACGGCCTGCGCGACGTACTGGAGCCGCAGCATGACTGAACAACGCGTCATCGTCGATGCGCTGAATATCGACTACCCCGCCGCGCGCGTGGTCAACAACCTCAGCTTCACGCTGGGCAACGAGCGGCTGGCGCTGGTGGGGGAATCCGGCTCGGGCAAATCAATGTCCGCCCGCGCCCTGATGGGGCTGGTGCGCAAACCCGGCATCGTGAGCGCGAACCGGCTTAACGTGCTCGGCAACGACCTGCTGACCCTGAGCACCCGCCGCTGGCAGGCGCTGCGCGGCAACGGGATTGCTATGGTCCTGCAGGACCCGCGCTACGCGCTGAATCCGGCGCAAAACGTCGCCGCTCAGCTCGATGAAGCGCTGACCCTACACCAGCGCCTGCCCCGCGCCGAGCGCAGGGCGCGCATTCACGACGTCATCCGCGCCGTCGGGCTCAACGAACATGTCCTCACGCGCTACCCCGGCGAACTCTCCGGGGGCATGGGCCAGCGGGTGATGATTGCGATTGCGCTGATCAACAACCCGCAGGTGCTGATTGCCGACGAACCCACCTCCGCGCTGGACGCCCGCCTGCGCAATCAGATCCTCGAGCTGCTGGTGCAGCAGAGCGAAGAGCGCCAGATGGCGATGCTGCTCATCAGCCACGATCTGCCGCTGGTGGCAGAGCACTGCGACCGCGTGCTGGTGATGTACCAGGGCGAGAAGGTCGATGAGATGGCGGCAAGCCGGCTTCCGCAGGCGACGCATCCGTACACGCGAACCCTGTGGACCTGTCGTCCAGACGCCAATACTTATGGCCAGATGCTGCCGACGCTGGACCGCACGCAGCCGTGGAAGGAGGCCGATAATGGCGCTCGTTGAGGTTAAGGATCTCCAGGTGAGATTCGGGGAGAAAACGGCGGTGTCCGCCGCCAGCTTTGACATCGAGAAAGGCGAAACCTTCAGCCTGATCGGCGAATCCGGCTGCGGGAAATCGACTATTCTGCGCGTGCTGGCGGGATTGCAGCGCGAGTGGAACGGCCGCATTTCGATCCTGGGAGACGCGCTACGGCCAGGGCGCCGTTTTGAAGGCGAGCTTCGCCGCAACGTGCAGATGGTGTTTCAGGATCCGTGGGCGTCGCTGCACCCAAACCACACCGTTGCGCGCACCCTGTCGGAGCCGTTAAACATCCACGGCGAAACGCAGATTGCGGAGAAAGTGGCGGATGCGCTGCAGCAGGTCGGGCTTTCCGCCGACGCGGGTAAACGTTACCCGCATCAGCTTTCCGGCGGGCAGCGTCAGCGCGTTGCCATAGCCCGCGCGCTGCTGCTGCGCCCGCAGCTTCTGCTGCTGGACGAGCCGACTTCGGCGCTGGATATGTCGGTGCAGGCGGAGATCCTGAACCTGCTCAACCGCCTGAAGGCCGAGCACGGCATGACCTACCTGCTGGTGAGCCACGATGCGGACGTGATTGCCCACATGTCCGACCGGGCGGCGTTTATGGCGCACGGGGAGATCCAGAGGGTATTTGACCGCGAGGCGATGTTGCGGGGCGAGCACCGGATGGGGTAAACCGCGTGGCGGCCAGTGCCGCGCGGGTTTTACAGGCCGGGTAAGCGTCGCCGCTACCCGGCAAAAAATCACTTCAGCAGCTTCACCGTGGCATCGATGTCGATCTCATCTTCGGTGAAGATCAGCGTCGTGTTCTGGAAGGTGGTGATCGCCAGCTTCTTCACCGTGCGCATTTCGCCCGGCTTTTTCTCTGATTTCGGCTTGATGCTGTTCATCAGCAGCCCCACCGACAGCACCGCGTTCTCTTTGTCGATTTTGGTATCAGCCGGCTCTTCTTCGTTAAACACCACGAAGGATTTGATCGAGGAGAGCTTCACGCGCTCGCCAGCAATAAAGAGATGTTTGCTTTCGGGGATCACCTTCACCGCATAGGCGGAAAGGCCTTTGTTGTTGGTGGTCGGCTCGAAGGTCACCGCGGCATCTTTCTTAATCAGATCGGGGTTCGCGACCTTAATCACATGAAAATAGCGGTTGTCGCCGTTTTCATCTTTGATAAATCCAAAGCCTTTATCTTTAAACCACGTTGTGATTGTACCGTTCATCGCTGTTACCGCCTGTCAGATCGTAATGACTAAAGTTTTGCAGCGCGCAGTGTAATGCACAATGACGGAGGAGACAAAAAAAAGCCCCTGCACGGGTGCAGGGGAAAACTCATGTCAGAGCTTATTAGAATTTAGTTGAACACCATCCCACCATCGATGAGCAGAGACTGGCCGGTCATGTAGTCGGAGTCCGGTCCTGCCAGGTATGAAACGCAGGCGGCAACATCTTCCGGCTCGGACAGGCGGCCAAGCGTAATACGTTTGGCAAAGGTTTCGGTCCCGTAGCCGAGCGGTTTACCCGCCGCCTCGGAGACCTGACGGTCGATTTCCGCCCACATCGGCGTTTTGACGATGCCCGGGCAGTAGGCGTTAACGGTGATCCCCAGCGGCGCGAGATCCCGTGCCGCGGTCTGGGTTAAGCCGCGCACCGCGAACTTGCTGGAACTGTAGACCGCCAGTTCCGGGTTGCCGGTGTGGCCCGCCTGGGAGCAGGCGTTGATGATCTTGCCGCCGTGCCCCTCTTTGCGGAAGGCGTCAATCGCGGCCTGGATCCCCCAGATCACACCTTTCACGTTGATGTTGTAAACCTTGTCGACAATGTCCGGCGTGATGGATTCGATGGGGGTAGACGGCGCAATCCCGGCGTTATTCACGATAACGTTAAAGCCGCCCAGCGCGGTGCGCGCTTTCTCCACCGCCGCAAATACCTGTTCGCGGTCAGAGACATCGACCTTCACGGCGACGGCGTTGCCGCCGTTACGGATGATTTCATCGGCGACGGCTCTTGCCGTCTCAACGTTATAGTCGGCGATGGCGACGGCAAAACCGTCTTTCACCAGGCGAAGCGCGATCGCTTTACCAATCCCCTGGCCTGAGCCTGTTACGAGAGCAACTTTTTGCATTTCTCTGTCCTTATCGTGAGTCACAAAATCTGGCTGAGATGGAGCTGGCCCATCAGCAGCGGGTTATCGCTGTAGTCGACGGGAATGGCCACCACGGCCGGGCCATCCACATCCATCGCCGCTCGCAGCGTCGGCTCAAGCGCCTCGGCACTCTCCACGGCAAAGCCTTTCGCACCGAAGGCGTCGGCATAGACTTTGAAATCGACCGGGCCGAACTCGACGCCGGAAAGACGCTGGTATTTTTTCTCTTCCTGAATGGCAACCATGTTGTAGCCGTTATCCACCCAGATGATGTGCAGCACGTTAGCGTTGAGGCGCACCGCGGTTTCCAGCTCCATGCTTGACTGCAGGAAGCCGCCGTCGCCGGAGACTGAAACCACCTTGCGGCCCGGGTTTACCAGCCACGCACCAATCGCCCACGGCAGAGCAACGCCCATGGTCTGCTGACCGTTGGAGATCATCACCTGACGCGCCCGGAAGCTATAGAGGTAGCGGGCGATCCAGATGTGGAAGCTGCCCATGTCGACGGTGAGCGTCACGTCGTTATTCACAATGTCCTGCATGGCGCGCACGATGCGCAGCGGGTGCAGGGCAAACTGGTTGAGCGAGGCGCCGCGGCGGTCGAGGAGATCGCGCTGATGCTGGCGATCGACCAGAATTTCGGAGGCCCGCTGGCTCAGCTCAAGCTTACGATCGATACGGTTAGCGAGCAGGTTCAGCGTTTCGGCGATGTCCCCCACCAGCTCCAGATCCGGCACGTAGTTACGCTCTTCATAGGCGGGCAGCACGTCAATGTGCACCAGCGTCGCGTCGCCGCTGTTCCACATGGACGGCTCGTACTCCACCGGGCTGTAGCCGATGCAGATAATCAGGTCCGCCAGATGCAGCAGCCGGTCGCCCGCCTGGTTATTGAACAGGCCGACGCGGCCGGCGAAGCGGGTGAAGTGTTCCTGGTTTACCGCCCCGGCGGCCTGATAGGTGCTGGTCACCGGAATGCGGCTTTTCTCCAGCAGCTTGCGCAGCGCGGCGCTGTTCGCGGGCTGGCTGGCCATCAGGCCGAGCAAGATGACTGGGTTTTTGGCGTTTTCGATAAGCTTCGCCACGTCGTTAATCGCCGACTCCGGTGCCGGGCCCATCAGCGCCGGGCCGCTGGCGGGTAAAATGGCCCCCGTCGCGGGCTGGTCGACGATATCCTGCGGCAGGCTGACGAACGCGCCCCCCGGCCTACCGTGCTCGGCGGCGCGAAACGCGTTGGAAACCACCTCGGCAATCGCGTCCGGTGAACTGACCTCCACGGCGTATTTGGTGACCGGGCTGAACATGGCGACGGTGTCCATGCTCTGGTGTACCAGCTTGGCTTTATCCGCCCGCTTCACCGCCCCGCCCAGCGCCACCACCGGGTCGCCTTCGCTGTTGGCGGTGGCGATGCCGGTGATCAGGTTAGAACAGCCCGGCCCGGAGGTGACCAGCGCTACCCCGGCCTTGCCGGTCAGACGCCCTACCGCCGCCGCCATAAACGCCGCGTTCGCTTCGTGGCGCACCGGAATAATCTCGATGGAGGAGTCCAGCAGGGAGTCAAAGACCTTGTCGATTTTCGCACCCGGGATCCCAAACACCTGCTTCACGCCCTGCGCTTCCAGCTGGCCGACAACCATATCGGCGCCGTGCGCCCACTGACGTGACTGTTTCTCACTGTTCACGGTAGTTCTCCTGTTAGTTTTCGACGGAACGGATCGCTGCATCAAGATTGCTGGGGTGAAGGTTGGCCTGTAAGAACGCGCTGTCGGCGGGCAGGTCAATCATCAGCTTGTGAATTTCGCCGAAGGTGAGTACGCCGCTCTCCAGCTGGTAGTCGAGCAGGTGACCCCCGCCCTGACGGTCGTCGGTGATGAAATGCTCGTGATAGCCGGCCACGTTAATGCCCTGCATGTGCTGCGGCGTGCGGAACCCGACCAGCACCCCTTCGCGCTGGTTAAAGCGGAACACCGGCTGGTCGTCCAGCACGTCGGTCATCGCGCGGTACGGCGGCTTCTGGCGCGGTACGGTGCGGGTGTGGGCGTGGCGGAAGTTGCCGTCGATGCGCAGCGCGCAGAACAGGTTATCGGAGGGGATCTGCTGGTCGATGACGTCGTGGATCTGCTGACGGCTGACCGGCGCATCGAAGGTTTTACGGTACTGCGGCTGGAACCAGGTCATCACCGCGAACGGCGTTTTCTGCTCCGGCTTCGCGGCGCGGGCGCTGCCGTCGGCGCGCAGCTGGTACACCTGGCTGCTGAAGGCAATCATTTCACCGTCCAGCTCGTTGAAGGTGCCCAGACCAAAATCACCGTGTGCCAGCAGATCGGCGATGGTGGTCTCTCCTTCGTACACGCCGCTTAGCAGGGCGCTCATTAGCGATGTCTGGTAGATCACGCTGTCAGGATGCTGGGCGGAGAACCCGCGCAGGGTCTCGCACAGGCTTGCCTCACAGTCGCAGGCAGATGAATGCATCATCGTGCTCGTCCTCTTCAACTTTATTTAGAAAGGTTAAATAAATGTTGACCCGATTCAGCAGAGAGTTCCAATATAGAAACCATGCTGGTTTGAGACGTTTTAGATATGGAACTTCGTTATCTGCGGTATTTTGTCGCGGTTGCACGCGAGCGACACTTCACCAGGGCGGCCGAAGCGCTGGGTATTTCACAGCCTCCTCTGAGTCAGCAGATCAAACGGCTTGAAGAGGAAGTCGGCACGCCGCTGTTCAGACGCCTGACGCGGGGCGTGGAGCTGACCGAGGCGGGAGAAGCCTTCTACGAGGACGCCTGCAAAATTCTGGCGCTGAGCGATGCCGCGCTGGAAAAAGCCCGCGGCATCGCGCGCGGGCTGAACGGCAACCTGTCGATTGGCATTACCAGCTCCGACGCTTTTCATCCCAAAATTTTCGCGCTGATCCGCCAGTTTCAGGTGCAGAACATGGCGGTGCAGGTTCATCAGGTGGAAGCCAATATGTCGTCGCTGACGACGATGCTGGCGGAGGGTGAACTGGATATCGCCTTCGTGCGCCTGCCCTGCGAGAGCAGCAAGATGTTCGAAATAAAAATCCTCGACCGGGAGCCGATGGTGGTGGCGCTGCATCGCGAACATCCGCTGGCGGCGTGCGATTCGCTGGCGCTAGAGCAGCTTCGGGATACGCCGGTGGTGCTGTTCCCGCAGGAGGTCGCGCCGGGGCTGTACGAACGGGTTCACGGCTGCTGCGAGCGGGCCGGGATTGACGTGCAGCACGCGCTGCAGTCGTCGCAGCTGTCCTCCTCCCTGAGCATGGTTTCCGCGGGGGGCGGCTTCGCGCTGGTGCCCAAATCCATGGCGGCCATTTCACCGCCGAATGTCACCTATCACGCGCTGAGTTCGCCGGAGCTCTATACCGATATCGCGCTCTGCTGGCGACGCTTTGAACGCTCGCGGACGGTGAAGCGGTTTTTGACGATGATGAGCGAGGGGTGACGGCGCAGCGCTGCTGGTTTGTTGGCCGGATAAGGCGTTGCCGCCACCCGGCAATGCCCTTCTGGAAGCCGCCTCGCAAACTTTCAAGCAACCTTATGTAATTCAGGGTTATCCCTTTCCTTCCCTTTTTCGCCGCCGTAAAGTGCCTGCGTTGCTGCACATCCGTAACCGGGCGTAGGAACCCGTTAGCATAACATGACGTTTTTTTAGACAAAGAGGATGCTAAATGGCGACTACTCCTGGATTTTCTTACGCGCTCTCTGAGGAAAGCGCAGTTCATCACCTCATCAACACTTCAATTTCCGATTCTGCGGATCTCTTCGAACTGGCCGATGCCTGCACTGCGTATGTCAGCGTGCTGGTAGAAACTGACGACGCGGTGACATTTGCCACGCTCTGTAAGAGATTGCTGGCTGCGCTGAAGCGGCTGCGGGAATGCTGTAATGCCGAACTGCCTCCGCATCTGGTTGAACAACTGATTGCGGGGGAAAAGATTGCCTCCTGCGTGCCGGATTGTTGGCAGGAGACGACGCTGCAGGTGGACTATGCCGTGGCGTTAACGCTGGCGGTGATGGGCGGGACGTTGCCTGCGAGCGTGGCGAAAGAACTCACCGGGCTGCTGCATGATATGGTCTGGCTGTTGGCGGAGTTTGTGAAGGAGCCGTATATCACGGCGCACTGAGTTAAGTAGCAGGAGGCCGGAATGCTGATGAGTAAGAAGTAAGATTTCGGTCTTATGCAAAGAACAACGTTGCTTGATGAATGTCCGTTAAGAGCGAGTAGCGGAAGCTCGCAATTGTTATTAGCGCGTAGGATGCATTACTAACGTTGCTATGTGTTAACGAACGGGGAGCGGGTCAAGCTAATCGTAAATGCAGGTCGAACCGATTTCAAATGCAGGTCACTACATTTATGCTTACGGCAATTGTTGACAGAAATAAGTTGGCAAGGTCGATCTCGAAGGGGTGGACTGGAAAAAAAGCTGGTTGAGGTGGATTAAAATGGCTATGGAAGTTCACGGGTTTATTATTTCGTCTCCGTTCGTGTTCGTCTGCGATGGTAAGGTTTATCGCAGCCAATCGGGGAAAAACTGGACGGTCATATTTAGCCGTTACGGTACGCAAGCCTGGGGGAATGATACCTATGCTTCCCAGCGCGTTGACCGTGCTTGCCCGCCAAATCGTAACGAAGAAGTTCGTTTGGCTTTCCGTGGCGCAGTTATGCGCCACTTCAAGCTGAACTACACCCAAATTGAGGCATTCTTCCAGCGTCAGATCGACGAGGACAAGCAAATCCTGGTCGAAGGAAATTCGGTTAAACGCCATGTGGGTGGCCGCAGCAGCTACAGCACAGGCAGTAGCAGCACGACGTTATCTGCTCCCGCGCCCGCTCCAGTCAAAAAGGAATCCCCCCATCCAGCGCTTAAACATGGTTGTCCAGCAAGTCGTTTGGAAGAATTCCTAGCCTGGGAAAAAGCGCACCTTGGGATTTTGAATCGTGTCAAAATGCCCCAGCGCGTTGCCATGTTCCTGGGAACCTGGGAAGAACCGAATGCGGTCAAACCTGAACCCGTGGTGGCCGAAGAACCCCAGGCTGAAGAACCTCGAGCCGAACGGTCGCTGGCTGAAGAACGCGAACATAAAGAAGATGTACCCTTCTATGGCCGTCGCCGTCGTGATCAGGGGAAATTCCGTGAAGATGTGATGCTTAACTGCGGTGGCCGTTGCGTCTACACGAATGCCATTGCGGTACGCTGCGAAGCCGCACACCTTAAAGCCCACGCTCGCAAAGGTGGCGCGAGCTTTAAAAACGGTCTGCTGCTGCGCGCTGATATCCACAAGCTCTTTGACGCGGGACTATGTGCCATCGATCCGCACACGCTTAAACTCTGGTTCGCGCCAGACCTGGTAAAAAAAGACGCAGATCTCGCGGCCATTGATGGGATAACGATGCGCAAAACGCTGCTCCCTATCAACAAAGACAACATCGAAGACCGCTGGGATGCCTTCGTTAAGATCTTGCTGGCATGATTAACTGGTCACAAATGTCCGCTTCTGGCACAAAGCGGACAAATCATTCACAGTCACCTCATACAGTGTTCGCACTCATTAAATGAGTGCCGTCATCACGAGCATATGAAAACTGCACTTCACAAATGTTTCCACATTGTCTACCCACCAATCACACCTATAATGTTTCCAGCCCGGAAACAAGGGGTAAGGATGCACGTAGTCTTAAGAGCGTCTTTCAATGCGGCAACCAGAGAATTTCCTAATCAAGCATTCGCGTGAACGAATCTCCGGAGCTTCATATACGTGCGCTGGCGAAGCGTTTTAATTTGCCGGTGAGTGCGTTTGTGGGGAAGTGATCGAGAGCAGGCGCTTTGTACCCAATCCGCGATAATGAGTCGTTTACATACAAGAACAAAGAGCTGTTTATGAAAACAATTGAAGAACTACGAAACGAGCTTCTAAGAATAGGTGAGCTATTAGGCGGAGGGACAAGGCCAAACCATTACTTCTTTATCCCTGACCAACCCGATGGGGTTGCAACTCCCTATCTTGAAATTCATGGCAAAGAATATCATTTTATCGTCAGTGAAAGAGGCCTTGAGATACAGCGAAAAGTAACGCTCAGTGACGATGAAATTCTGTATTGGTTTGTGGAGAGTGCCGTGGCGGGGATGGCCTCAACCTATGCAGCAAGCCATTCATCTGAACGAGAATTTAGAGAGGTTTACTTCAGAAGGCAATACAGTTTAATGCTCTCTATCAAACCTGAATGGGCAACAAGAAAGCGCAAAGAAATCGCTGAGCTTCTCCATTCGTGAATAAGCGAACGTTATTAACCCAACCGGCTCGTTACATTTACTTCCCTGTTGCCCTCTCTTTTCCTGGTAATTGCCTGCGACACACCATCTGTTACTCTGGCTGGACGCAAGGGAAGACAAGGAAGAGAGATGCTAAACCCTGGATTCGTTACCCGCAAAGCTCTTGCTCAGTGGCAGGATGTTCCCGCTTTTCTCCCCCAGTTCCAGTTTCATGAAAAACACCTAACGGTCATTCACACTAGCCGTCCTGAAAATATTCTGCCAATGATTGCCAGCTTTGACATCCGGCAAGATGCCGTGATTCGGCGGTTAATGTCATTGCGTCAAATACCGCAAAAATTTCTGCGCAACCAGAAGCCACAGTCGATCGGCAACTTTGGTTTGCACAGTTTTACCCTTTTGAAAAATTCAGCATCAGAAATCTGTTACGGCTTAAGAGGACAATTCTGGCGTTCGGATTTCGGTCTGGAAAACGTGCCGGATGCCATTGCTTTTCAGACCCCAGCCGCGCCGGGCAGCGCGAAACTGTTGTTGCGCTACAAGGTAACGGAGCTGGTGCCAGGCAAGTATGAGCTCTTTACGGAAACATTCATCTTTTGTCCTGACAGACGCACTCGGCTAAAAATGTCGGCTTACTGGCTGATAATACGGGCGGGTAGCGGCTGGATCCGTAAAAGGATGCTGAAGGCTGTTAAATCGAATATTGAAGGACGGGAGTCATAAGATGCTGGCTTATATCACAGTAGGTACAAACGACTTTCAGCGCTCCGTGAATTTTTATGACGCAGTTTTTAACGTTCTCGGCTACTCGCGTCTGCAGGCCTGGACTGAAAGCTGGGCAATGTGGGGAGATGAAAATAATCCCGGCGAGGGGTTCAGCTTCTGTATTTGTCCTCCTTTTGACCAGCAGCCCGCTACGGCGGGAAACGGGACAATGTTCGCATTCAGTGCAGATAACGCGGATCTTGTCAGACGGTTCCATGCAGCTGGCCTCCTTGCGGGAGGAACGGATGAAGGCGAGCCTGGGACGCGAAGCGCGTACGGCCCCGACTTTTATGTTGCCTATCTGCGCGATCCTGACGGGCATAAACTCGCATGCGTTTATCAGCATTACTCTCCTGAAGCCGATAATTTTGTAGGCGAGGAATAGTCGCTTCAATCCTTATCTACCGCCCCACCGCCACGCTCGCCGACAGCCCCGCCACCAGCTCAACGCCCTCCGGCAGCCTGTCGATATGAATGCGCACCGGCACGCGCTGCGCCAGCCGCACCCAGCTAAAGGTGGGCTCGACGTCGGGCAGACCCAGCCCGCCCGCATCATCGTTGCTGTCCCCGATCCCATGCCCAATGCTTTCCACGTGACCCTTGATGACCGGCTCGTATCCCATCAGCACAACCTGCGCGGCATCCCCGACGCGAATATGGCGCAGCTTGGTCTCCTCAAAGTACCCCACCACCCAGAAGCTGTGCGCATCGACGATGGCGACCTTCGTCTCCCCCGCCTTCGCGTAATCTCCGGAGCGAAGCCGCAGGTGGGTGACGTACCCCGAGACCGGCGCGCGCACGGTGGCGTGCGCCAGATTCAGCTCTGCCAGATCCAGCGCGGCCAGCGCGCCGTGATAATTGGCCGCCGCGACGTTCGCCGCGCTTCCGGTTTGCTGCAAATCCTCGCTCGAGATGGCGTTTTTAATCAGCGTGCGGCGATGGGCCGCGTCCTGGCGCATCAGCATCTCATGGCGTTTCGATTCCACATCAGCCTGCGCGCTGACCACCGCCAGCTTAAGCCAGCGCGGATCGATGGTGTAAAGCACATCGCCCCGGTTCACCCACTGGTTGTCCCGCACGGCTACGCTGATGACCGGCCCGGAGACGTCCGGCGCAATCTGCACCACGTCCGCCCGCACGCGGCCGTCGCGGGTCCACGGCGTTTGCGCGTAGTGTTTCCACATCATAAAGGCCAGAAGCGTGGCCGCCACAGCCGCGCTTAAGGTCAGCGCATAGCGAGCCAGTAAAGAGAGCAGTGATTTCATGACAATAACCCCAACGCGGTCAGCCCCTGCATCAGCAGGAAAAAGGTGACAATCCAGGTTGAAACATCCATCAGCGGGCGAAACGGCAAGCGCCGGTAGAGCCTGCTGAGCGAGAAAAGCGCGACGAGGCTAAGCGTGCAGACCAGCGCCGCGAGGGCGACCATCAGCAGCCCCGGAATAAAAACCCCGCCGATATTGAGATCGTTAACCATGGTCTGGCCCCCGTAATGCACAGTGCAGATCCACCAGCCTGAAGACCAACTGGCGCGTATGCTCATCTGCCGCAGGCAGATGGCGCTCGATAAGGGAGGCAATGCGTTCGCGCAAGGCGTGGCGGTCCGCGGCGTTTATCCGATGAAAAAGCGCGTCAACCTCCCTGCCGGGCGGCGCGTCACTGCGGCGTAAATGCATGACCGACAGCCCCAGACGCAGCGCGTGTAATAGCCGATTGAGCGCCTGCTCCGGCGCGCGCGCGCTGCGCTGCAGGCGCGGCAGCAACAGGGCGGTTCGGTCCATCATCAGGTTGATCCAGTGCGTTTCATCAACCCGCAGCGTGCCCTTCACGCTGCGCCGAATGTCGCGCTGGCAGAGGTTCAGCAGACGCGTGATGGCGCCATCCGCCTGCACGGTTTGCAGCAGGCTCATGCTGATGACGGCAAAACCGGTCGCGGCAAAGAGCGCGATAGCGGTGTTAGCCGCAACGGCGAAGTCTCCGGTGTAGTGAGCCCCCAGCTCGCACAAAATGGGCAGCGTCAGGGTGATCCCCATCGCCATAAACGTGGTGGGCGGGCGCGCCTGAAGCGACCCGGCCAGCAGATACGCCGGGGCAAGCACCGCCACCAGCACCGGGAAATCACTCACCAGCGGCAGCAGCGCAAAGCTGTAGAACAGGCTAATGACCACGCCCCAGAACGAGCCAATGATGTATTTCACGATATGCGGCGCCGGGGTATCGAAGCTGCCAAACAGCGTGCAGCAGACGCCCAGAATAGACACCGCCGTACCGCCATCCGGCCACGCTGAGAAGATCCAGACCAGACAGCCGCTCAGGATGATGGCGAAAGCCCCCATCGCCGTGCGGGCGGCGGTAAGAGGATCGCGGTGGAAAACGTACCCTTTCGCCGCGCGGGTTTGCATCTCCCCAAATACGGGTTTTGCACGGTGGATGGCCCCGGAAAGACGCTCGCACTGCTGCAGAAGCGCGATCGCCTCCGAGAGGTAGCGGATAAAGCTGACCTGCAGCGCGTCGTCAAACGTCTGCGCCTGCGCGGCATACCGATCGATGAGAAGCGCACAGCGGAGCCGCAGCGCGTCTGCCGTGCTGCTGGCACCAGCGCCTTCAGCGGCCAGCCAGGCCTGAACGTCGCCCAGCAATGCCTGCACGTCGGCGGGCAGGGTTCCGATCGCTGGCAGGCGATCGCGCAGTTCACAGTTGACGATAACCAGCCGCGCCAGCCGATCGTGAATCGCTTTTCTGGCCTGCCGCACCGGGGCTGAAAGGGCAAAATCATACGGAATATGGTGGCTGATGCCCTGCAGGAACTGCAGCGCCAGGGCCAGATGCAGGGGGCCGGAAGCCGCGTCTGGTTTGCCCGCTAAGGTGTCCGCCACCCGCCCGCGCGCGGCCTGTAGCGTCTGGGATAATTTAGCGTTGAACTGGCCTGATACGCGCGCGGGCAGCACGTAGCGGTGGATCAGCGCGGCGCAGAAAATCCCAATCGCGATCTCCTGCACGCGGACAATGGCGACGTTGAAGATGCCGCCGGGATCGGACACCGCCGGAAAACCAATCAGGCTCGCGGTGTAGCCCGCCAGCACAAAGGCGTACGCCCGGGGCGTGCGTTCCAGCAGGGATAGCCACAGGCAGAATACGATCCAGCCCGTCAGCACCACGCTGCACAGGACTGGCGTATTCGCGAAGGCAGGCACAATCACAACGGTCGCGCTGGCACCCGCCACGGTACCGGCCAGCCGGTAGAGGCTTCTGCTCAGCGATGCCCCGACCGACGTCTGCGACACGATGTAAACCGTAATAATGGCCCACGAGGGACGCTCAAGACCGATCGACAGCGCGAGGTAATAAGCCAGCATCGCCGCGGCAAAACTCTTCGCGGAATAGATCAGCGCGCCCGCATCGTTTCGCAGCGCGGCGGGGATGTGCACGTGAAGTGAGAAGATTTTATTCATGCCGGGATTATTACCGGCTTGCAGACCCGCTTAAATACTCTATTCTGTCAAAAAATACCTAAATATTGCCAGAATCGTGAAGCCTCAACCTGCTACTACGCTGTATGACCCCGACTCTACCGCCAGCCCGGCGGTGGCGTGTCATCTGGACTTCATGGACTACGCCGCGGAAGTGCCGGTGCATACCCACCGCAAGGGCCAGCTGATTATTGCCCGATACGGCGCGGTTAGCTGTTACGCGGAGAATGATATCTGGATCGTGCCGCCGGACTGCGCCGTCTGGATCCCCGGCGGGATCCCGCACAGCGCCAAAGCGACCTGGAACGCGCATCTCAACTATTTGTTTATTGAGCCCGGCGCGGCGGCGCTGCCGGAAAAATGCTGCACGCTGGCGATCTCGCCGCTGATTAAGGAGCTGGTCGATCGTCTGACGCGCGAAGGCGTGGATTATCCCGCCGACGGCCACGTCGCGAGGCTGACCCGGGTCACGCTTGACGAGCTCGCCAGCATGCCGCAGCAGAAGCTAAGCCTGCCGGTCTCAACCGATCCGAAAATTCGCGCCATGGCGGACGCGCTGGTCAGCCGCCCTGAGGACAGAAGCACCCTGAAGGAGTGGGCGAAACGGCTCGCCCTCAGCGAGCGCTCGTTTGCCCGCCTGATGCAGCGCGAAACCGGGCTGAGCTTCGGGCGATGGCGCCAGCAGCTGCATTTGATTATTGCCCTGCGGGAGCTGGCAAGCGGCGTGCCCGTCCAGAACGTGGCGACAACGCTCGGGTACGAATCGGTGAATGCGTTTATCACCATGTTCCGAAAAGCGATGGGCAGCACGCCCGCCCACTACTTTGCCGAACGGAAAAACAGCGGCCGTTAGCCCGGCCCCTCGCTCCCTGCCGCCAGCAGCGGCACCACCACGTCGCTGATGGGCACCGCAATACCGTGTTTGAGGCCGTAGCGCTGGATCACGCCGTTGCGGATATCCCACTCCATCGGGCGATCGGCCTGACGGTCGGCCAGGATCGAGGTGCCCAGGTCCTCAGGCGCACGCTGGAAGTTCGCCAGGATCTCCTGCGCCACTGCATCGTCCAGCTTCGCCCCTTCGGCGCGGGCAACGGCAAGCCCCTCGCGCAGGTAGGCCAGCGCAAGCTCGCTGATATCCTCGCGCCTGAACATCCCGGCGCGGCGGTTGGAAAGCACCATCAGCCCGGCGACCGCGTTTTGCAGAAGCTTGCGCCAGGCGACGGTGGCGAAATCTGCCGAGAGCTCAACCGCGCAGCGCGTACCGCGAAGCGCCTCCACCACCCGCTGCGCCTGCGGCACGTCCGGCAGCGTCAGGCGCGGCTTCGCCCGCAGCCAGACGGAGGCATCCGGCTCGCGCTGGGCCGGGAACCACACCACCGACGGCAGCACCGTCGCGCCGTTTACCCACGGCTCAAGCTGGGCTTTTTGCTCCACGCCGTTTTGCAGGGCGCAGACCACGGTGTTTTCATCGCACAGGGCCCGCAGCCACCCGGCGCTGTCGGCATTTTGCGTCGTTTTTACCGCAACAAAAACGAGATCGACGGGGCGCGTGATGACGGCCGGATCGGTTAATACCGGACCGGGCACCACCGTTTCCCCCTCGTCATGGCGCAGGCGTAATTCCGCGTGCGCGGTGCGCCCGCACAGCAGCGGCGTGCGGCCCGCGTCATGCAGCACCGCTGCGATGGTGGTCCCAATTGCGCCAGGCCCAATCAGCGCAATGGTTGGATTGTCAGACATGGTTAACTCCCCTTTTCGCTAAGCCTGCTAACAGTTATACCATCCTGAAAAGTGAGCGCCACGTCGTTGTCTATACTCAACACACAACAGACAACGGAGTGCGCCATGCCTTTACCCGATTTCAAGTCCTCTGAACCTTTCACCCTTGGCATCGAGCTCGAACTGCAGGTGGTTAACCCGCCGGGATACGATCTGAGCCAGGACTCCTCCGCGCTTATCGCCGCCGTCAAAGACGACATCAAAGGCGGCGAGGTCAAACACGACATCACCGAAAGCATGCTCGAAATCGCCACCGGCGTATGCCAGAACATCGACCAGGCGGCGGCGCAGTTCTCGGTGATGCAGCAGAGCATCCTGCGCGCGGCGGCGGAGCAGCATATCCAGATCTGCGGCGGCGGGACGCACCCGTTCCAGAAGTGGCAGCGTCAGGAGGTGTGCGACGACGAGCGCTATAACGTCACGCTGGAGCGCTTTGGCTACCTGATTTTGCAGGCGACGGTATTCGGCCAGCACGTGCACGTCGGCTGCCGGACCGGGGACGACGCGATTTACCTGCTGCACGGCCTGTCGCGCTTCGTGCCGCACTTTATCGCCCTGGCGGCCGCCTCGCCGTATATGCAGGGCACGGACACGAAGTTCTCCTCGTCGCGGCTCAACATCTTCTCGGGATTTCCGGATAACGGCCAGATGCCGTGGGTCAACAGCTGGCAAGAGTTCGAGGGGCTGTTCCGCCGCCTGAGTTCCACCAGCATGATCGACAGCATTAAGGATCTGCACTGGGACATCCGCCCCAGCCCGCACTTCGGCACCGTCGAGGTGCGAGTGATGGATACGCCGCTGACGCTCGGCCACGCGATTAACATCGCCGGGCTTATCCAGGCGACCTCGCACTGGCTGCTGACCGCGCGGCCCTATAAGCATCAGGAACGGGATTTTCTGCTGTACCGCTTTAACCGTTTTCAGGCCTGTCGCTACGGGCTGGAGGGGATCCTGACGGACGTGCACACCGGCGAGCACAAAACCGTGGCGGAAGACATTGCGTGGCTGCTGGAGCAGGTTGCGCCGTCGGCCGAGAAACTCAGCGCAACGAGCGCAATCAATGAAATTGCCCTGCTGTTAAAGCAGGGCAAGAGCGAGGCGCAGCGCATGCGGGAGTTTATCGCCGACGGTGGCTCGCTGATTTCTCTGGTTCAGAAGCACTGCGAGCTGTGGGCGACGAGTCCGTAAGTCCGTGGCCCCACTCGCGCAGGCGCTGGAACAACACGAACAGCGCGGGGATAAACACAATCCCCACCACGGTCGCCACCAGCATGCCGCTGAACACCGTGGTGCCGATGATGCGGCGGCTCTGGGCACCCGCCCCGGTCGCCAGCATCATGGGCAATACGCCGATAATGAACGACACGGCGGTCATCATCACCGCGCGGAAGCGGCGCGATGCCCCTTCCCGCGCGGCATCGACAATCGCCATTCCGTCCATGCGCCGCGCGCGGGCGAACTCCACGATCAGGATCGCGTTCTTGGCGGCAAGGGCTATCAACAGCACCAGACCAATCTGCACGTACACGTCGTTGGCGTAGCCCGCCAACCACAGCCAGACCAGCGCCCCGCCGATGGCGAAAAGCACCGAGAGCATCACGCTCGCCGGGAGCGTCCAGCTCTCGTACTGGGCAACAAGGAACAGCCACGCCATCACCACCGCCGCCAGAACAATCCATATCGCCTGATTGCCGGCCTGCTGCTCCTGATACGACATGCCGCTCCAGGCATAGTCGTACCCGGCTGGCAAGTTTTCCGTCAGAATCTCGCCCATCGCCGCCATCGCGGTGCTGCTGCTCACTCCTTCCGCCGCCGAGCCGCTCACCGACACGGACGGGAACTGGTTGTACTGCTGCAGGAACGGCGCGCCGACGGTCGGCGTAATGGTGACGAGATTGCTCAGGCGCACCCGCTCGCCGCTGTTGCTGCGCACGAACAGCTCGCCGATCTGCTCGGCGCGCTCGCGCCACTGCATCTCGTTCTGCATCACTACGTGGTAGACGCGGTTGTTGACGCTGAAATCCCCGGCGCGCGTGCCGCCAAAGGCAGTTTGCAGGCTGCTGAAGATGCGCGACACCGGCACGTCGAGGCGCGCGGCGCGCTCGCGGTCAACGGTCAGCGTCAGCTGCGGCACGTTGCTGCTCCAGGTGGTGAACACGCGGCTCAGCTGCGGATGCTGGTTGGCTTTCGCCAGCACTTCACGCGTCACGCGCTCCAGCTCTGCCGGGCTCTGCGCCGCCTGCGCCTGTATGCGCAGGTCGAAGCCGGAGGCGTTGCCCAGCCCCGGCAGCGTCGGCGGCGCGAAGGTCATGATGGTCGCTTCCGGCAGGGCCAGCAGCTGGCGCTGCAGGGTACCCATCACCTCATCCAGCGGCGGACGCTCGCTCCAGTCTTTGAGCATGATGGAGATAAACCCGCCGTTGGAGGCGCTGGTGCCGTTGAGAATGTTAAATCCGGAGACCTGAATCACGTCCTCCACCGCCGGATTTTTAGCGATGAGTTCGCGTGCCGTGTTCATCACCGCTTCGGTGCGCTCCAGCGAGGCCGCCTCCGGCAGCTGAACGCTGGCAAAGAAGTAGCCCTGATCCTCCTGCGGCAGGAAGCTTTTAGGCATCGACGTAAAGCTGAACGCCACCACGGCCGCCGCGCCTGCGGTGGCCAGCAGCGCCAGCCACGGGCGAAGGTTGAAGATAGTCACGATGCGGGTGTAGACGCCACGCGTGGCCTCCAGCCCCCGGTTGAACCCACGGAAAATCGCTGCGGGCTGCGCCGGGCGCGGACGCAGCAGCATCGCGCACAGGGCGGGCGTCAGGGTCAGCGCTACCAGGCTTGAGAGCGTCACGGCGGTCGAGAGCGTCACCGCGAACTGGCGGTACAGCTCGCCGACAATCCCCGGCAGCATCGCTACCGGCATAAACACCGCCAGCAGCACCAGCGTCGTGGCGATGACCGGCCCGGCGATCTGGCGCAGCGCCAGCGCGGTCGCCGCCGTGCGGCTCTGCCCTTCCGCCATCAGCGTTTCGACGCTCTCCACCACCACGATGGCGTCATCCACCACCATGGTCAGCGCCAGAATAATGGCGAACAGGCTGAGCGTGTTGGCGGAGTAGCCGAGCGTGTAGAGCACAGCGAAGGTGCCCACCAGCGATACCGGAATGGCGAGCGCGACAATCAGCGTCGCGCGCCAGCTTTGCAGGAACAGGGACACCACGACCACCACCGCCAGCAGGGTGAGCGCCAGCGAGACGCCGATCTCTTTAATCGTGGCCGCAACAAATGAGGTGGTGTCGAATTTCACCTCGTAGACCAGGTCGTCCGGGAAGCGCGTCGAGAGGCGATCCAGCTCCGCGCGCACCGCGTCGGCCACGCGCAGGGCGTTGGCGGACGGCGTCGGGTAGATGCCGAGATAGGCGGAGTCGTGCCCGTTCAGCTGCGCGCCGGAGCTGTAGCTGCGCGAGCCGAGCTCGATGGTTGCGACGTCCTTCAGGCGCACCAGCTGGCCCATCTCGCCCGCGCGGATGATGATATCGGCAAAGTCTTCGGCCTGGCTTAAGCGTCCCAGGCCGTTGATGGTCAAGGTCTGCTGCTGGCCGTTAAACACCGGCGGCGTACCGACCTGGCCTGCCGCCCCCTGCACGTTCTGCTCGCGCAGCGCCTGCGCCACGTCGTCGGTGGTGACGTTCAGGGCGTTCATGCGGTCCGGACGCAGCCAGATGCGCATGCTGTAGTCGCGCGCGCCAAACATCTGCACCTGCCCGACGCCCGGCAGGCGGGACAGCGCCTCGCGCACCTGGGTGCTGGCGTAGTTGCTGACGAACAGCGGCGTATGGGTGTTGTTCGGTGAGTAAAGACTTACCCCCATCATCAGGTTGGTGGCGCGCTTGCGCACCTGCACGCCGTTTTGCTGTGCCTCGGTCGGGAGCTGCGCCACAGCCTGCGAGACGCGGTTCTGCACGTCGATGGCGGCGAGGTCCGGATCGGTGCCCGCCGCGAAGGTGATGTTCAGGCTGTACGAACCTTCGTCCGAGCTGGTGGACTCCATGTAGAGCATGTGATCCACGCCGTTCAGCTGCGTCTCAAGCGGCGTGGCGATAGCCTCCGCCACGTCAGCCGAGCTGGCGCCCGGCCAGCTGGCAGACACATTCACTACCGGCGGCGCGATCTGCGGGTACTGCTCCACCGGGATAATCCTCAGCGCAATGGCCCCCAGCAGGGTGATGACCAGCGCAATCACCATCGCGAAGCGCGGGCGTTTGATGAAAAACGTCAGCATGATGGCTCCTTAATTCAGTATCTGGACAGCAGCGCCGGTCTGCACGCGCTCCGCACCGTCAGTAATCGCTCGCTCACCGGACTTCACGCCGGTTGAAATCCGGAACTGCTGGCCGATCTGTCCGACGACCTTCAGCGGGCGCATTTCGGCTTTTCCGTCGGCGTTAACCACCCAGGCAAAGAACCCGTCGCCGTTCTGCTGGACCGCCGCCGCGGGTAGGGTCAGAACCGACAGCTCGCTGGCCGGGCGCAGCGTCACGTTCACGCTACCGCCGGGCAACAGCTGGTGGCGCGGGTTGGCAAACTCGGCGCGCAGCATCACGCTGGCGGTGCGCGGATCGATGCGGTTGTCCACTGAGGTGAGCTCGCCGCTGACGCGCTGGCCGTTGCTGTAAATGAACGCCTGCCAGGCCTGCTTCATGGCGCTGATATCCGCATGCTGTCCGGCTTTGGTGGCAAATGCGCCCTCTTCCAGAGCAAAGGCGATGCGGATGGGATCGAGCTGCACCACCTCCACCAGCACGCCGCTGGCAGGGTTGACCAGGCTGCCGACGTGGAACCGGCTGTGCCCTACGCGACCGTCAATCGGTGAGGTGATGCGGGTGTAGTTCAGAGTGACATTACGGGTTTCGAGCCGGGCTTTTGCCTGCTCCAGCGCGGCGCTCGCCACGTCCCGCTGCATGCGGGCGTTGTCCACGTCGTGACGGCTGATGGCGTTGCTGCTGCCCAGGCTTTCAAAGCGGGAAAGCTGCTGCTGCGCCTGGCGCAGCGTGGCTTCGGCGCTTCTTACCTCGGCCTGCGCCACGCGCAGGGCGGCGCGCGGCTCGGCGTCGTCCAGCTCGAACAGCAGGTCGCCTTTTTTCACGTACTGCCCGTCGCGGAAGTGGATTTTGGCGATCGCGCCTTCGGTGCGCGCGCGCAGCTCAACGGTGTGGATGGCTTCGATGCGGCCAGGGATCTGGCGCTCGGCGGCGTGGGCGGTCTGCTCCACGGTGGCGACGCGAACGGGGATGGCGGCGGCGAATACGGGTTGCAGGGTGCAGGCGAGAAGTGCGAACAGGAGTGGGAGTTTCATGGGAGTACCTCAGCGTTGTTTCTCCCCTCACCCCGGCCCTCTCCCACAGGGAGAGGGAGGTCAGAGTCCCCTCTCCCTGTGGGAGAGGGTTAGGGTGAGGGCAAAAGGTTATGCAGCCTGACGGAACCTGCGGGTCAGTCGCTTCTCGATTTCGACGACGAAGAACATCACGCCCGCCACCGCCAGAGTCACAAACCAGTAGCGCAGCGGCAGGGCTTCGGTGCCGAACAACATCTGCATCAACGGCAGGTAGATAATCGCCGCCTGGAGCAGGAACAGCACGCCCGTCACCAGCCAGATCCCTTTGTTCGCCAGCAGGCCGCGGTTCAGGGAGAACCCTTCGGTGTTGCGGCAGTTAATCATGTACACCCACTGGGCGCAGACCAGCATCTGCAGCAGCACGGTGCGGATGAACTCCGCGCTGTGGCCGCGCGGGGCCAGCCAGGCTTCCAGCGCAAAGGCGGCAATGGCAATCATGGTGCCGACGAAGGCCACGCGCCACACGGCGTAGGCGTCCATCACGTGCTGCCCGGTCTGACGCGGCGGACGGCGCATGATATTGCGCTCGGCGGCCTCAAAGGCCAGGCCGAAGGAGAGCGTGGCGGAGGTGGCCATGTTCATCCACAGAATCAGCACCGGCGTCAGCGGAATGATGTTTCCCGCCAGCAGCGCAATCACAATCAGCAGACCCTGCGCGAGGTTGGTCGGCATGATGAACAGGATGGTCTTCTTCAGGTTGTCGTAAACGCGACGCCCCTCTTTCACCGCGCTGGCGATGGTGGCGAAGTTATCGTCCGTCAGGACCATGTCCGCCGCCTCTTTGGTCACTTCCGTGCCCTTGATGCCCATCGCGATGCCGACGTCAGCCTGACGCAGCGCCGGGGCATCGTTCACGCCGTCACCGGTCATGCCGACGATTTCGCCTTTGTCCTGCAGCGCTTTCACCAGGCGCAGCTTATGCTCCGGGCTGGTACGGGCGAAGATGTCATACTTCACAGCCGCTTCCGCCAGCGCGGCGTCGTCCATTTTCTCCAGCTCGTAGCCGGTGACCGCCTGCTCGCTGTTGGTGATCCCCAGCATCTGGCCGATGCTCATCGCCGTCTGCGGGTGATCCCCGGTGATCATCTTCACGCGGATCCCCGCCTGCTGGCAGGCGTTAATCGCATCAATGGCTTCCGGACGCGGCGGATCCATCATCCCGGCGATACCGAGGAAGATCAGGCCGTGGCTCAGGTCGTCGTGCGTAAGTTCCTGCTCACCGTTCGCCGGCTTGAACGCCGCGGCGACCATACGCAGCCCCTGACGCGCATAGCGCTCCATCTCGCTTTCCCAGTACGCGCGGTTGAAGGCTTCCACGCCGTTGCGGGTCTGCTGCTCGGCACACAGGGCGAAAATGACGTCCGGCGCGCCGGTGATCAGGATCTGCTCCTCACCGCCAATCTGGTAGTGGGTGCTCATGTACTTGTACTGCGAGTCGAACGGGATCTTGTTAACCAGCGTGGTCATGACCGGCTCAAGGCTGGCCTTCGCCGCCAGCACCTTCAGCGCGCCCTCGGTCGGCCCACCGGTGATGCCCCACAGGCCGCGCTCGTCCTGAATCAGCTGGCTGTCGTTACACAGGTCGATGGTGCGCAGGTAGTGCTCCAGAACGGTGCCTGGCTGGATGTGAACCGGCTCATCGCTGCCGTCCAGGTAGATGTTGCCCACCGGCTCGTAGCTGTTGCCGTCCACGCGGTAGCAGGCGTCAGCGGTGATAATGGCTTTAACCGTCATCTCGTTCATGGTCAGGGTGCCGGTTTTATCCGAGCAGACCACGGTCATCGCACCCAGGGTTTCAACCGTCGGCAGCTTGCGGATAATCGCCCGCTTGCGCGCCATCGCCTGCACGCCCAGGGAGAGGATGATGGAGATAATCGCCGGCAGGCCTTCCGGCACGGAGGCCACCGCCAGGCTAATCAGGGAGAGCAGCAGCTCGCCCATCGGGATCTCGCGGAACGCCAGGCTGAAGACAAACAGCGCGGCCATCATCGCCAGGATAATGGCGAAGATCGCTTTACCCAGCTTGTCCATCTGCACCAGCAGCGGCGTGCGGTGCTTTTCGATGCCCGCCATCATCTGGTTGATGTGGCCAAGCTCCGTATCCTTACCGGTCGCGGTGACCACGCCTACGCCGCCGCCCGCGCTTACGGTCGTCCCGGAGAAGACCATATTGGTGCGGTCGCCCAGCGGCAGTTCACCGCTCAACGGATTAACGTGTTTATCCACCACGGTGGATTCACCGGTCAGAATCGCCTCTTCCACGCGTAAATTATGCGCTTCGATTAAACGCATATCCGCCGGAATACGATCTCCGGCGCGTAATACAATAATATCGCCCGGAACTATTTCAGTTGTAGGTATAGTTTCGTGAGTGCCGTTACGAATAACGCGCGCCTCGCTGGAGAGCATATTGCGAATACTCTTCAGGGATTTTTCCGCGTTGCTTTCCTGGATATGACCAATTAAAGCATTGATTACCGCCACGCCCAGAATAACCAGCGTATCCACCCAGTGGCCCATGATTGCCGTTAATACGGCGGCGGCCAGCAGGACATAAATCAGCACATCATTAAAATGGGCCAAAAAACGCAGCCAGGCAGGTTTGCCTTTTTTCTCCGGCAGCGCATTGGGGCCATGTTTTTGCAGACGCGCCTGCGCCTCTGCACGATCCAGACCGCTGGCCTGGCTCTTCATGTGAGCAAGCACCTGCTCTGTGGTCTGCTGATATGCCAGCCCGCCGGAAGGCGGCACGTTTGGGGATAATTTTTTCTCGGTCATCGTATTTTTCCTTCAATATCCGGTGAAAAGAAGCCTGAATTCCTTTCGGGCATAAATAAATTCATTTTAAAGTCTTGCGGGTAAAATTGATCTACCGCAATATAATGACTTCATGGTTATTCAAAACTGATTAAAACTATTTCGATGACCTGATTTTTACAAAATATTTCTAAACCAACATTAAACGAGGGGGAACCATGTTTGGTATTTATCGCGGGCGTCGCCTGGCGTTATACATTATCGCAGCCATTGTTATTGCCGCGTTAATTGGTTATAGCACTTATACATTTGTAAAATTATTTTCGTAACGCAGACATTTATTGACACAACGCGATATTAATTTAATTGCCTGCAGAATATTATTTTATTTCTGCGATTAACGCGCAGATAACGGCGTTTATTTTCCTGAAATCGGATGGACGGGTTTATATTGCTTTACGTTCCGGGATGCCGGACAATGACATTTTTAACTGACGATTAACATTACGATGAAACACCCGTTAGAATCGCTGCTTACGGCAGGCGGCATTTTATTGCTGGCCCTGCTCTCCTGCCTGCTGTTACCCGCGCCGTCGCTGGGTCTGGTGCTGGCGCAGAAGCTGGTTCAGACCTTTCACATGGTCGATCTGAACCAGCTTTACACCATTCTGTTCTGCGTGTGGTTTTTACTGCTGGGTGCCATCGAATTCTTCGTCCTGCGTTTCGTCTGGCGCCGCTGGTTTTCACTGGCGTCGTAAGCCCATAAAAAAAGCCGGGTGGCGGCTTCGCCTGACCCGGCTTGTTTTGGTTTGCGTTCAATGCGTCCGACTGTGGTTCTCCTTGCGGTACGCACCAGGCGGCTGGTTGAACGTGCGGGTGAAGATACGGGTAAACGTCTGCTGCGAGTCAAACCCGTAACGCAGGCAGATGTCGTACACCCGAGCGTCGGATTCACGCAGATCGCGCGCCGCCAGCAGCAGCTTGCGTTCACGGATATAACGCCCCAGACTCTCCCCTTTGTACTGCATAAACAGCCGCTGCAGGTGCCACTTCGAGTAGCCCGCGTGGCGGGCAATCTCTTCTATACGTAACGGCTGGTGCAGATTGTCGTCGATCCATTCGACGATAGTGTCGATGACTTGAGCGGAAATGGTCATGCTGCTGTCCCCCTCTGCTTCTCGCTTAAACATTATTCCCACCACGCGCGAAAGGTTTGCGTGGCGTCATTCACCCGGACGGGATCGCCCAGCGCCGGCGTCAGTAGCCGATAGTTTTTATCCTTGCTGGCTTTAGCCAGCTGGATCAGCGGATCGTTCCACGTATGTTTCGCCAGCACGAAGCGTCCGTTATGCCCGGGCACCACGGCTTTCGCGTTCAGATCCACCGAGGCCTGCGCCGTTTCCTCCGGGAGCATGTGGATATACTTCCAGTCCTGGTCGTACTGGCCGTTTTCCATGATGGCGACATCAACGCCATCAAACTGCTCGCCGATGGCCTTAAAGTGCGGGCCGTAGCCGGAGTCCCCGCTGTAATAAACCTTCTGCTCTGGCGTGACGAACATAAAGCTGCCCCACAGGGTTCGATCGCGCTTGATGCCGCGCCCGGAGAAGTGACGCGCCGGCAGAACGTGCACCGTCAGTTCATCGCTGATGCGTACCGACTGGTTCCAGTCGCGCTCGGCAATAATCTCAGGCTTCATCCCCCAGTAGCGCAGATGAGATCCCACGCCCAGCGGCGTCACCACGCGCTTCACCTTCGGCAGTAGCGCCCTGATGGTGGCGTAATCCAGATGATCGTAGTGATCGTGCGAGATAATCAGCAGGTCGATTTCCGGCATGCTTTCAGCGCGCCACGGATACTCCCCGGCAAAGGCTTTATTCAGAAACGAGAACGGCGCGGCATAGTTGCTGAGCACCGGGTCAATCAGGATGCGTTTGCCCGCGAGCTGCAGGTACCACGAGGAGTGGCCGAGCCACACCAGGGTGTCCTCCTCCAGCGGCAGGCTCGCAAGATCGGTTTTCACCAGCGGCAGCGGCTGGGCCGGGCGCGCGTTTTCGGTTTTTTTGGTCAGAAAATCCCACGTCGCGACCAGCATGTTTTTGTCGCCGTTATAGCCCGGCGTTGGCAGCGTATTGTGGAATTTCCCGTCGCGATACTGGGGAGAGGCCTCCACTTCAGTGAGCTGCTCACCCTGCGGCGGCTGGCCGAATCCGGCATTCAGTACAAACGGTAAACTCGCAGCTGAAGCAATAATCATGATTAACACCACGCAGATGAAGAGAGGTTTGTTCATATCCAGACCCGAAAACGCGCCCCATCCGATAGTTTGCGCGGGGTAAACTTGATTATGAGTGAGTAAGCACTCATTATAGATATGATGATAAAGTCGTCAAGACGTTTTCGATCTTTGACATTCCGCGTTGCAGCGTGTCAAAGCACGTGTTTCAATCAGGGTTTTTATAATTGACAGGGGGAAAAATTTAGTGGCACGTCCGAAGAGTGAAGATAAAAAACAGGCCTTACTGGAAGCCGCAACGGTGGCGTTCGCACAGTCAGGTATTGCCGCCTCAACGTCGTTAATCGCCCGTAACGCGGGCGTCGCCGAAGGGACCCTGTTTCGCTACTTTCCCACTAAAGACGATCTGCTGAATGCCCTCTATCTGCACCTGAAGCAGGATCTCTGCCAGGCCATGCTGGCAAACCTCGATCGCACCATCACGCTGCCCAAAGAACATACCCGCAATATCTGGAACAGCTACGTGGACTGGGGTATTCGTAACCCCGTTTCTCATGCGGCTATCCGCCAGATCGGCGTCAGTGAAAAGCTGAGCGCCGAAACGGAACAGGCGGTGAAAGAGATGTTCCCGGAACTCCATGAACTGTGCCGCCGCTCGGTGCGTCAGGTGTTTATGTCAGATGAATTTAAAACGTTTGGCGATGCGCTTTTCTTATCGCTGGCCGAATCTACGATGGAATTTGCCACTCGCGACCCTTCCCGTGCCGTTGATTTTAAAGCGCTCGGCTTTGAGGTGATGTGGCGCGGGCTTGCCCAGGAAGAGAGCGATGGACAGTAAATCCTTGCAGGAGCACGCAAAACGCGTGGCGCTGGAGCTGCCGTTCACCGAACACTGCTGGCCGTTCGGCCCCGAGTACGACGTGTTTAAGGTGGGCGGGAAAATTTTTATGCTGATGGCCACCGTACGCGGACGACCGCACGTCAGCCTCAAGTCAGACCCAGAAAAATCCTTGTTAAATCAGCAAATTTATCGCGGCGTTGAGCCGGGCTATCACCTCAATAAAAAACACTGGATTTCGCTTTACGGCACTGACGACATCACACCTGAACTGGTCGCCGACCTGATAGCGGATTCCTGGAATCTGGTGGTGGATAAGCTGCCGAAAAAAGACCAGAAGTGGATCCGGCCGGTCTGATTGTTCGTCTGAGACGAACAGATTAAGCGCTCGAATTGCACTTATCTTTTTCCGCGTCCCGCTGTAATCTGCTTTCCTTTCGCGCCCGCGAGCGGGCGAATTTCATCACCAGGAGTTGTTATGGATATCATTTCTGTCGCCCTGAAACGCCACTCTACCAAGGCGTTCGACGCAAGCAAAAAACTGACCGCGGAAGAAGCGGAAAAAATCAAAACCCTGCTGCAGTACAGCCCGTCCAGCACCAACTCCCAGCCGTGGCACTTCATTGTAGCCAGCACCGAGGAAGGAAAAGCGCGCGTGGCAAAATCCGCCGCGGGCACCTATGTGTTCAACGAACGCAAAATGCTGGATGCTTCCCACGTGGTAGTGTTCTGCGCGAAAACCGCGCTGGATGACGCCTGGCTGGAGCGCGTCGTGGATCAGGAAGAGGCCGATGGCCGTTTCAACACGCCGGAAGCCAAAGCCGCAAACCACAAGGGCCGCACCTATTTCGCCGACATGCACCGCGTGGATCTGAAAGATGACGACCAGTGGATGGCGAAGCAGGTTTACCTTAACGTCGGAAACTTCCTGCTGGGCGTGGGCGCGATGGGCCTGGACGCGGTACCGATTGAAGGTTTCGACGCCGCGATCCTCGACGAAGAATTTGGCCTGAAAGAGAAAGGCTTTACCAGCCTGGTGGTGGTACCGGTTGGGCACCACAGCGTGGAAGATTTCAACGCCACGCTGCCGAAATCTCGCCTGCCGCTGAGCACGATTGTGACAGAGTGCTAATCAACACGGGCCGCTCTGTGCGGCCCGTTACGCTTTACTGATGACTAACCTGCGATGTGGATGGACATCGCGATCGTATCCCCAGGCAAACGCAATCCAGCGCTCTTCCAGCTCGGCGTATGAACTCACCGGTGTTAAGTGCCACTCTTCGCCTACCGTACCGTCCGCCACGCTTATCTGATAATTCATACTGAACGCCCAGTCGATCATACGTAACCAAAACCGCTGTCCGTCGCCAGTCTGTTCGCTGTCAGAGACCACAATGTCGTATTCGCTTAGCACCCACTGGAAGAAAGATTGGGGTAATCCACTTATTACCCGCTGATGGACAGCGCGTGGCGTACGCCACACCATGACCTGTGTCGCAGCCCCGTGGGGGAATGTAATTTCTTTATGAAACGTCAACTTTACCGCATACGCCGTATAGGGTTTTCCGTCCTCGGTGGTCACGAGACGGTATTCATCGCCGTATCGCGATTTTAACAGGCGATATCCCACAGGCAGCATAAATCCGGGCAGATGAAAATCCACCGTACTCCGCGCAAGAAACGCTTCGGTATGTTCGACGTTTCGGGAGATAAGGCCTAATTTTTGGCTGAAATCTGCGGAATCAATCATCAGTGGCGACATGGTGGTTGCTCATGGCGAGAGTATAAACGACTTAACACCTCGTCGAAATGATGTCGATTCAGTCGATGGGTTTACGTTAAACCCAACATTACACCGGTCTCCTCCACTTAGCAGATTCGGCGCTTATTCCCTGAAACCGTCTCGCAAAAAACTTACTTTCCCTGCGCCGCCAGCCACTCCATCGCCCGCTCTCCCGCCTCATCCACCGGCAGATACACCAGCAGCCGCGATCCGTTTCGCGGCGCGGAATACCAGTACATCTGCTGCAACGTAAAATCCCCCAGCTCGGGATGGGTAAACAGCTTGAGCTGATTCTCCACGCCGCGCACGTCGTTGCGCTGGTGCCACAGGGTTTTGAACTCTTCGGACACCGCGAAGAAGCGCGCCAGTTTGGCCTCCCACAGCGGGTCGCCCCGGTGTTCGGCCATCGCCGCGCGGAAATAGGAGACGAATATCGGCAGCACATCGTCGCGTCTGCCGAGACGCGCGCGCCACGCCGGATGGGTGAGGAACAGGTAAATACAGTTGCGGTCTTCAGGGGGAATTTCATTGAAGTCGACGCCCATCAGGTGTCCGAAGCTGTCGTTCCACGCCACGATGTCGAAATTCGGTTTCTGAATGCTGGCGGGTTTAGGCATAAGCGTATCCAGCAGGCGCCGCGTGCCCTCGCTGATACCCTCGCAGCAGACCGCCTGCGGCGCTTCACCCGGCGGCAACCCGGCTAACACAAACAGGTGTCGGGCCTCGGTCGGAGTGCATTGCAGCGCTTTTGCCACAGCCTCCATCACCGCGCTGGACGGATTGACGTCCCTGCCCTGCTCCAGCCAGGTGTACCAGGTCACGCCCACGTCAGCGAGCATCGCCACCTCTTCACGGCGCAGACCCGGCGTGCGGCGGCGACCGCTACGCGGCAGGCCGAGACGCTGCGGATCGAGGCTTTCACGTCGCGCGCGTAAAAATGCCCCCAGCTGTTTTCGGGTGTCATCCTGAAGTGAGACGACGGGTTCAGACATCAAGGCCATAAATCCCCCTGCATGGTAGTGCCAGTACCAGTATAAGCAAGAACTGGTACCCGTTTATCAGATGGTTGATGCTACGACCATCTGTTGAATGACGCAATGGAGTTACCATGAATACGTCAGTTGTTTCACCGGGCCGCGCTGGCCTGATATTGCTGCTAACCGGCCAGATGCTGCCGATGATTGATACCTCAATCACCAACGTGGCGCTGGACGCCATCACCCATTCGCTGCACGCTACCGCTACCGAACTGGAGCTCATCGTCGCGCTTTATGGCGTGGCCTTTGCCGTCTGCCTCGCGCTCGGCAGCAAGCTGGGGGACAACTTTGGCCGTCGGCGTCTGTTCATGTGGGGCGTCGCGAGCTTTGGCCTGGCCTCGCTGCTCTGCGGGATGGCGGGGAACATTGAACAGCTGCTGGCCGCGCGCATCGTTCAGGGGGCGGGAGCCGCACTGATCGTGCCGCAAATTCTTGCCACGCTGCACGTGACGCTGAAAGGTACGGCGCACGCTAAGGCCATCAGCCTGTTTGGCGGCATCGGTGGGATTGCGTTTATCGTCGGCCAGATGGGCGGCGGCTGGCTGGTGTCGGCGGATATCGCCGGGCTGGGCTGGCGTAACGCCTTCTTCATCAACGTGCCGATCTGTCTGGTGGTGCTGGCGCTGAGTCGCCATTTCGTACCCGAAACCCGTCGCGAGACGCCGTCACGCATCGACTGGACCGGAACCGTGCTGCTGGCGATCATTCTTTGCTGCCTGCTGTTCCCGATGGCGCTCGGCCCACAGTGGCACTGGTCGTGGCCGCTGAAGGTTATGCTTCTCGCCATTATTCCGCTGGGCTGGCTGACGGCGCTGAATGCGCGCAAAAAGGAGCGTGAGAATGCCCATCCGCTGATCCCGCCGCGCCTGCTGCAGCTTCGCAGCGTTCGCTTTGGCATTCTGATTGCGATGCTCTTTTTCAGCGTCTGGTCCGGGTTTATGTTCTGTATGGCGCTGACCATGCAAACCGGTCTGGGGATGGCACCGTGGCAGTCCGGAAACAGTTTTATCGCGCTGGGCGTTACCTACTTTATTTCGGCGTGGTTCGCGCCGCGACTGATTGCTCGCTACAGCACCAGTACCATTCTGCTGACGGGTCTGGCGATCCAGATTGCCGGCCTGCTGGCGCTGATCGCCACGTTCCGCGTCTGGGGAATGGAGAATACCGCCCTGACGCTGGCGCCCGCGACCGGGCTGGTCGGCTACGGGCAGGCGCTGATCGTGAACAGCTTCTACCGCATCGGGATGCGCGATATTCAGCCTGACGACGCGGGAGCCGCGAGCGCCATTCTCAGCACGCTGCAGCAGGCCGCTCTGGGGCTTGGCCCGGCCATTTTCGGCGCGATTTTGCTCCACGCGCTGCAGAACCATCACGGGGATTACACCCAGGCGGTGAACGTCTTCCTGATGGTGGAAACGGCGATGATGGTGGTGCTTGCCCTGGCGACGCTGCGCATCCGCCATCGCCTGTGCCTGCCAATGGTAAAGGTCTGCCAGGCCACCAAATAAGCCCGTGAATTTGCATAATAGATCCGCAGCCGCCATTATGGGGCTGCATCAATACAGGAGACGTTATGCAGGAATTAATTGCTCAGGTTGAAGAGTTAGGCATTGAAATTAATCACACCACTTCTTTAGTGATTATCTTTGGTATTATTTTTCTTACCGCCATCATCGTTCATTTTATTCTGCACAAAGTGGTGCTTCGCGCTTTCGAAAAACGCGCGCAGGCCAGCAGCCATTTGTGGCTGCAGATCATCACCCAGAATAAATTATTTCACCGTCTGGCCTTCACCCTTCAGGGGATAATCGTCAACGTCCAGGCGGTACTGTGGCTGCAAAAAGGCAGCGAAGCGGCGGAAATTCTCACGACATGCGCAAAGCTGTGGGTCATGGTGTATGCCCTTCTCTCCTTCTTCTCGCTGCTGGACGTGATTTTTAATCTGTCGCAGAAAATGGCCACCGCATCACAGCTGCCGCTGAAGGGGATCTTCCAGGGCATCAAGCTGGTGAGCGCCATCCTGGTGGGGATACTGATTATCTCCCTGCTGATCGGCCAGTCCCCGGCGATTCTGATAAGCGGTCTGGGCGCCATGGCCGCCGTGCTGATGCTGGTGTTTAAGGACCCGATACTCGGTCTTGTGGCGGGGATTCAGCTTTCCGCCAACGATATGCTCAAGCTCGGCGACTGGCTGGAGATGCCGAAATACGGTGCCAACGGCACGGTGACGGACATCGGTCTGACCACCGTTAAAGTACGCAACTTCGATAATACGATTACAACCATTCCGACGTGGGCCCTGGTCTCCGACGCCTTTATCAACTGGAGCGGCATGTCGGCCTCCGGCGGGCGACGCATTAAGCGCAGCCTGAATATTGATACCACCAGCATTCATTTCCTGGACGAGCAGGAGCAGCAGAAACTCATTCAGGCGAAGCTGCTGAAGCCCTATCTGGCCGCGCGACATGAGGAAATTAGTCTGTGGAATCAGAAGAACGGTGAAGGGGAGTCAGTATTAAACCTGCGTAAGATGACCAATATAGGCACCTTCCGCGCCTACCTGAATGAATATCTGCGCAACCATCCACGTATTCGCAAAGATATGACGCTGATGGTGCGCCAGCTAGCGCCTGATGCGAATGGTTTGCCGATTGAAATATACGCCTTCACCAACACGGTGGTCTGGGCAGAATATGAGGAGATTCAGGCCGACATCTTCGACCATATTTTCGCGGTGGTGGATGAATTTGGGCTGCGTATTCACCAGTCCCCGACCGGGAACGATATTCGCTCGTTGACCCTACAGCATCGGTAAGGTGGGTTGCCGGGCGTGAAGGCAGGTGCAGTCTGGTGCCCTCACCCCGGCCCTCTCCCACGGGGAGAGGAAGAAAACCGCGCTACTTTTTGCGGGAAAGCTTAAACGCCACAAACAGGAAGATAACCCATACCGGCAGCAGCATCGCCGAAAGGCGCATCTCATCCATGGTGCACATCAGCACCAGAATCAGCCCCAGGAAAGCGATACAGATATAGTTCCCCGCCGGATAGAGCAGCGCTTTGAACTGCGTATCGCGTCCCTTGCGGCGCATCGCGGCGCGAAAGCGCAGGTGCGCCAGGCAAATCATGATCCAGTTCAGCAGCAGAGTGGCGACAACCAGCGCCATCAGCAGGCCAAAGGCCTCTTTCGGCAGCAGATAGTTAATCAGCACCACCAGCGAGGTGATAGCACCAGAAAGGAACAAGGAATTCACCGGCACGCCGCGACGGCTGACGCGGGTGAGGAACTTCGGCGCGTTGCCCTGCACGGAGAGGCCGAACAGCATGCGGCTGTTGGAGTAAACGCCGCTGTTATAGACCGACAGAGACGCCACCAGAATGACGAAGTTCAGCGCCGAGGCCACCACGTTGCTGTTCAGATCGTGGAAAATCATCACGAACGGGCTGCTGTCGGACTTCACTTCCACCCACGGATAGAGCGCCAGCAGCACCACCAGCGAGCCGATGTAGAACAGCAGAATACGGTATACCACCTGGTTGACCGCTTTTGGAATGCTTTTATGCGGGTCGCGCGCTTCCGCGGCGGTAATTCCAATCAGTTCTAGTCCACCGAAGGAGAACATGATCACCGCCAGGGAGAGAATCAGCCCTTTCCAGCCGGTGGCGAGGAAGCCGCCGTGCTGCCACAGGTTGTCGATCGTGGCGCGCTCACCGCCGTGGCCGGAGAACAGCAGCCACAGGCCAAAGCCGATCATCCCGATAATCGCCAGCACCTTGATCAGCGCAAACCAGAACTCGGTTTCGCCATACAGGCGCACGTTGACGAGGTTAACGGCGTTAATAATGATGAAGAAGGCCGCCGCCCAGATCCACGTCGGGACGTCCGGCAGCCAGTACTGCATGTAAATGCCTGCGGCGGTCAGCTCCGCCATCCCCACCAGCACGAACATCACCCAGTAGTTCCAGCCGGAGAGGAAGCCTGCAAACGGGCCCCAGTATTTATAAGCAAAGTGCGCGAAGGAGCCTGAAACCGGCTCTTCAACAACCATCTCGCCAAGCTGGCGCATGATCAGGAAGGCGATAATCCCGGCGATACCGTAACCCAGCAGCACCGCCGGGCCCGCCATCTGAATAGCGGGGCCGATGCCGAGAAACAGCCCGGTACCAATCGCGCCGCCAAGGGCAATTAACTGAATATGTCGATTTTGCAAACCACGTTGCAGCGTCGGATTCTGATCCGACGAGGCTTCAGCGCTACCATGGCCTGAAGCGGATGACGCGTCTTTCACGTCCTACCCCTGTCTCTTTTTTAGAAGGGGCACGTTTTAACACTTCATGCTGGAGGTAGCAAGGGATTGGGGCATCCCTGCCCCGGATAACGAGAAGGAACGCTTAAAACGCGTAGCCAACCGAGACCTTAAAGGTGCGCGGTTCGCCCTGCGTAATATAGGTCCCGGAATCGTCCACGCTGGCCCAGTAGTTTTCATTGGTCACGTTGTCGATGCCCGCACGAACCGTCATCTGGTTTTCATTGTGGTTCACCGCGAAGCGATAGCGCACTCCCAGATCCAGCGTGGTGTAGCTGTCCAGCTTTTTGGTGTTTGCCAGGTCAGCGTACTGCGCGCCAGAATGGTTCACGCGGGCGGTCGCGGTCAGGCCGTCAATCGGCTTGATGTCGTACTCAGCGCCCAGCACGGCGTAAAAGTTCGGAATCCCGATCGCATCGTTACCCTGATTCACGCCATTTTTGGTTTTGGTCAGCTCGGCCTGCAGCCAGGTGGCGCTGGCGTTCAGACGCATCCCCAGCATTGGCTCACCGAAGACGTTCAGCTCCACGCCACGGTTTCGCTGCTCGGCATCCAGGCCGTAATGGCCGCTGTCGTCGAGGATCGCCGACGGCATTTTGATCTCAAACAGCGCAAGCGATCCGCCCACGCGGCCGAAGTCCGCCTTCACGCCCACTTCGTTCTGCTTAGAGTGAACGATACCGGTGCTCTGGCCGTAGTTGGTGGCGGTGTTAGGTGCGGTTTTGCCCGGCTGCAGCGCTTCGGTGTGGTTTGCATAGAGGGAAATCTCCTCCCACGGCTTGTAGACCACGCCGTAGGTAGGCATCCAGCGGCTGCCGTCGAAACCGTCCGCCGCGTTTTCCGCACCGGTGACTTTGTTATACCCGCGAATGACCACCTTCTGATGGCGGGCGCCTGCGGTGAACAGCAGCTTGTCATCCAGCACGCCCAGCGTATCGCTCAGCAGCCAGCCCTGGGTACGGGTGCGCCCGCTGGTCAGCGGATCGCTGTACTTTCCGCCGGAACCGTTGAAATTGGTGCTGTCCGGCATATCGACGCCGGTGTTGTGGTAGATGTTGGTGGTCGGGTTATCTTTCGCCGCCGACATTTTCCACGCGATTTTTTCGTTTTTGGTCATCGCCGAATAGCCAACGTTGACCTTGTGCGAGACGAAGCCTGTATTGAAATTACCGCGAATGCCCGCCATGCCGCTGACGGAATCGCTGATGCGGTTGGTATCAAGACGGCTGACCGTTGCCTTGCCGCTTTTATCCACCAGCTTCGGCGCGCTGTAGATGCCTTCCTCGTGCGCGTGCTGCGCGCCAAGACCGGTATAGGCCGTCCAGCCGTCGGTGATGTCGTACTCGCTGCGCCACATCCCGAATTCGTTTTCGATGTTGCTGTAGGCCCACTTCTGCGAGAAGTTGCGATCGTTTTTCGGCGGCTCGGGTACGAAATCCACCGCGGAAATATTGACGCTGGTCGGGCTGCCGTGGAAGGTTTTCTTCTGATAGCCCAGATCCAGCGAGGTGCGGAAGCGGTCGCCGGCGTAATCCAGGCCGGTAGAGAGCAGCGTGGTGCGGCGGCGGTCATTCGGTATGCCGGTTTCCCCTTCGCGATGGACCAGGTTCACCCGCGCGCCGAACTGGTCGCTGTCACCGTAGCGACGGCCCGCGTCGAGCGTGGTGCCAATCTGGGAATCCGAGGTGTAGTCCACGCCGACCTTCGCCTGCGGGAGCTCGCCCGCGTGTTTTGGCTCAAGGTTGATCATCCCGCCCACGCCGGAACTTGCCGCGCCGTTCATCAGCGAGTTGGCCCCTTTGAAGATCTCGATGCGGTCGACCATCTGGGTATCCACAACCTGGCGCGGCAGCACGCCGGACAGGCCGCCGAAGGTCATGTCGTCACCGTCGAACTTCAGGCCACGGATGCGGTAGGTCTCCGCGCTGTTGCCGTACCCCTGAACGAACTGCACGCCCGCGTCGTTCGCGACGACATCGGCAATGGTTTTCGCCTGCTGATCTTCTACCAGCTTCGAGGTGTAGCTGATGATGTTGAACGGCACGTCCATGGCGTTCTGCTGGCCCAGCATCCCCATGCGCCCGCCGTTCGCCACCTGTCCGTCAAGGAAGGCCGGTACCGGCTGGTCGCCGCCGGGTTTGAAATCGCTGGCAGGTTTAGCCTGGACAACGAGGGTGTCCTCTTTTTGATTGTCCGCCGCTAAGGCGGAATGTGTCGCCGCGCCAACGGCGAGCGCCAGCAGCGTTTTGTGCATGATGGTGTTGTTCATCGTTAACTCATTTTAAAGTGCGCGCAAAAAATGACCCGTTGTCGGGCCTTAGAATGTATTGAATGCAATGCAAATGAGAACTATACGCATTATCCATGCGTTGGCAAGTGTAACCGCGTTCATGAGGAGATTTGGCGCGAAAAGAGGGGGAACAGCCACCCCGTTTGGGGAGTGGCTGCAATAACGTTATTTTTTCTTGTAGATATTGGCCGTACCGTGAATTTTATTGTTGGTGTTCCCTGAAGTGAGCACCAGGACATCCGCGCCTTGCTTATCGGCTTTCTCAATCAGTTCTTTTTTCGCATCATCCACCGATACTTCATTCGAGGTGTTTACCGTACCGATTTTTTTATATTGAGATGCAACTTTTTTGAACTCGCTTTTAGTAAGTAGCTGTGCAGCAAAAGCATTGGTCGTAAACAGTAATGCCGTTCCCAACAAAATAGCAGTCGTCTTTTTCATAACCTTTTTCCTTGAGATTAATCAGCAACTACGAAAAACCTCACGCAGTGTGGTGAGGTTTTATGAGCATGGTAGAGAATCTCAGGAATTGCCATTCGTTCGGGAAAAATCTTTTATAACAACCCGTTGCATGAAATTACTAACGAATATTAAGAATATTCGAATACCCGCGCGGTGCCAGCAATATCAACGCGTACCGCCGTGCCCGGGTTCCATCCTGGCTGGCTTACGGTCTTCAGAATCACCGGCTGCTGCTGTCCGGCCAATCCCAGGGTGAGCGTCGACAGCTGGCCGGTGAAGTCCACGTCGAGAATCGAGATCGGACTTTCATGCGCTGCACATGCCGTCACGCGTAATTGTTCAGGGCGCATCATTACCCTGCCCTGTCCTGTCGCATGCGCGTTGTCCGTCGGCACTTCACCCAGCGCGCACACGGCATACCCGGCGGCAAGCTGAGCAGGCAGGATCACGGCATCGCCAAGAAACAGCGCCGTCTCTTCGTCAACGGGACGGGTGTAAACGTCATAAGGCGTACCGACCTGCGTGAAGCGCCCGGAGCGCATGACGGCAACCTGCGTGGCAAAGGACAACGCTTCGTTCTGATCGTGGGTGACCAAAATCGAGGCCACGCCCGCTTCGGCCAGCAGATCGGCCGTTGCCTTACGCGTCGTGGCGCGCAGGCCGGTATCCAGAGCCGAGAACGGTTCATCCAGCAGCATCAGTGAAGGTCGCTGGGCCAGCGCACGGGCAAGCGCCACGCGCTGCTGCTGTCCGCCGGAAATCTCGTGGGGCCAGTGCGTTGCGAGCTGCCTGTCCAGAGAAACCATCTCCATCAGCGCCGCAACGCGCTGGCGTTTCTCGTGGCGGGTGCCGTCCAGCCCCCAGGCGATGTTGTCTGCCACATTGAGGTGCGGGAACAGCGCACCCTCCTGAGGCACAAAACCAATCCGGCGCAGGTGGGCGGGAACAAAACTGTTTTCATCGAACAGCGTTCTCCCCTGCATGACAATGCGCCCGGTGTCAGGCGTTTCGAACCCGGCAAGAATACGCAGCAGCGTGGTTTTCCCCGACCCGGAAGGCCCGACAATCGCCGTCCTGCTCCCCGGCGCCACGCTCAGGTTTAAGCTGTCGAGCACCTGCACATCAGAAAACGATTTAGAAATGGCGGTTAATTCAAGCATGTCATAGCCCTGCAATTTTTTTCGACTGCATATAGAGAATGGCGGTCAGCGGGAGTGAGATCAGGATCATCAGCATCGCGTAAGGCGCGGCGGCAACATAGTCAATTTCACTGGTCAGCGCCCAGAATCCGGTGGAGAGCGTGCGCGTGCCCAGCGGAGAGAGCAACAGCGTGGCGGTCAACTCGTTGCTGACGCCGAGGAAAACCAGCGCGGCCCCTGCCGCCGCACCCGGCGCGGCCAGCCGCATCGTGACGCTCCAGAGCGCCTTCGCGGGCGTGCTGCCCAGGCTGCGCGCCACGTTTTCCAGCTCAACCGGCGCCTGCGCAATCCCCGCCCGCAGGTTGATGAGCGCGCGGGGCATAAACATCAGCAGGTAGGCCAGGAACAGGGTAATTTCCGTCTGGTAAATGGGACGAGCGTAATGAATGGTGACGGTGACCAGCGCCAGCGCCGTGACGATACCCGGCAGCGAGCTGGTGATATAGATGCACCCTTCAAGCATCCGGAAGATGCGGTGCGGATAGCGGATGCCCAGCCACGCGATGGGGATCACGCACGCGGTCGTCAGAAGCGCACCGCCCACGCCGAGCATCAGCGTCTGGCGCAGGGAGTGCCAGAGATCGGCACTCATCCAGTTTTGTACGCCGCCGAGCCAAATCCAGCGACACAGGACAATTAGCGGCACGCCCAGCGCCAGAACGATCAGCACGATGAAAAACAGCTGGCCCAGCGCTGCGGCCGCAGGCTTCAGCGGCCAGCGTTTCTGCTCGCGCGCGGCCCCGGCGCCAATGCGCGCGTAGCGTGCTTTTCCGCGCGTCACGCCCTCCAGCATTAATATAGCCAGACAGCACAAGGCCAGCACGCCCGCCAGCATGTTCGCCGCCGGGCCGCTGAAGGTAGACTGGAACTGGTCATAAATTGCCGTGGTGAAGGTATCAAAGCGGATCATCACGTACAGGCCATATTCCGCCAGCAGGTGCAGCGCCACCAGCAGCGCGCCGCCGCAGATAGCCAGCTTGAGCTGGGGCAGCACCACGCGGAAAAAGACCCTCCACGGCGGCGTACCCAGCGAAGCGGCGACATCTTCAAGCGTCGGGTCAAGGCGACGCAGCACCGCCGCAACCGGCATATAGATAAACGGATAGTAGGCAAGAACCGAGAGGAACACGCCCGCGGAGAGCCCGTGCATGGACGGGACAGCGCTCACCCAGGCATAGCTTTGCACAAACGCGGGGATCGCCAGCGGGGCGACCGCCAGTGCGGACCAGATCCCTCGCCCGGCAAGCTGCGTGCGCTCCGTGAGCCAGGCGATTGCCACGCCCGTCACGATACACAGCGGAACCGCTAAAGCCGTCAGCCACAGCGTGTTGCTGAGCAGCTCAGCAACACGCGGGCGAAACACCAGCGCCTTAATGGTTTCCCAGCCGGTCTCAATGCCAATGGCAATGATAAAACCCAAAGGCAGAAGCGCCATTAATGAAAACAAAACAGCTAACGCAACCATCGGCAGTGCAGGACGCCTGCGGGCAGGCTCCTGCACTCTGTTTTTTCCGATGTCGAGACTCAGACCAGACATAAGACGTTCACTTTACTCTCAGGATCACAGCAGGCCGGCTTGCGTCATCAGCTCGATAACTTTTTTACTGTTAAGCGTCGAAGGTTCAACTTTCGGTGCATCAAGATCTTTTAGCGGGACCAGTTTCGGGTTTGAGGCCGCGTTCACGCCCACCGCATACTCAAAGGCGTTGTTGGTACGCAGGCTTTCCTGACCTTCTTTACCGGTAATGTATTTGATGAAGGCCTGCGCCTGCGCTTTATGCTTGCTGGATGCCAGCACGCCGCCGCCGGAGAGGCTCACAAACGCGCCCGGATCCTGGTGTTTGAAGTAGTAGAGCTGGGTGTTTTTGCTGTTTTCACCGGTTTTGGACTGATCGACAAAACGGTAGTAGTGATAAATCACGCCGCCATCAATCTGACCGGCATTGACCGCTTTCATCACGGTGCTGTTGCCTTTATAGGCAACGAAATTGGCTTTCATCGCTTTAAGCCATTCCAGGGTGGCCTTCTCGCCTTTCAGCGCCAGCATCGCGCTCACGATGGCCTGGAAATCCGCGCCTGACGGTGATGCCGCCCAGCGGCCTTTCCACTCGGGTTTCGCCAGATCCATCAGCGACTTAGGCAGCTGCTGTTCGCTGAGTTTTGCCGGGTTATACACAAATACCGTGCTGCGGGCGGCAATGCCGATCCAGCGGCCGTGCGCAGGACGATATTCCGCCGGTACCTGCTTCAGGGTGTCTGCATCCAGCGGCGCAAACAGGTTGGCGTTATCCACCAGCACCATTGAAGGCGAGTTCTCCGTCAGGAACACGTCTGCAGGTGACGCGCTGCCTTCCTGAACCAGTTGGTTACCCAGCTCGCTGTCATCGCCATTACGCAGAGTGACTTTGATGCCGGTTTCTTTAGTAAAACCGTCCACCCACGACTTCACCAGGTTTTCGTGCTGCGCGTTATAAACAACGATACCTTCGCTGTTATCGGCCGCAACCGATTGTGTAGAAAGGAAAAGTGATGAAGACAACAAGGCAAGCGAGAAGCAGGACAGCAGGCGAGAATTCATGAACATATCCTTAATAGACCAACGGGATTAACGACTCATAGCTTTGTGGGACAGGATTAAAGCATACAACAACGCTAATGATAATTAGTATCAATCCAGTTTAGGCGTAAAAGTGTAAAATTTCTTTTTAGCAGATTTTAGAATGATAAAAATCCAAATTTTAATGAGAGATAATTTTTAGATTAAGAAAACCTTAAGCCTGCCTACAATGAAATTCATTAGCCTTCTATTCATTATGACGCAAAGGTAAATCTGTTATTCATGCGCCCGCCAGATATAAAAGCCCCGATATTGCGGGGCTTTTTATGCTTATCTGGAGGTAGCTAAGTTTATAAGACTACTCATTTAAAAAGCATCACATCGCCGCATGAGGGGCATACATCGGATAGGTGAAGAACAATAAATGCACGCAGTTCAGGCCAAAATGGAATAACGTTGCAACCCAGAGCTTACCGCTCCACATCCACGCCAGGCCGTAAATAATGCCGGAGAGGCTGGCAAAAATAATAAGCAGTAAACCGCCGCTATAATGCATCAGTCCAAAGATGACTGAGGCAATCAACATCGCGACAACAGGATGAATAATCCGGGACAAGCGTTGCTGCAGGTAGCCTCTGAACAAGGCTTCCTCGGCCAAAGAGACGAAGAAAATATTCGCAAGGGCAAATTGAGCGAACCATTCTGGTGCATGCGGCTCAATTCTAAGTCCGCCCAACGCAACAGCCAGAAGTAACAGCGCGGGTATCGCAAGAACCAATATTCCCCAGCCGACCTTGCCAGCTTTATAGAGGGGTTTTGCTACGAATAACGTTGGCATGCACGTAATTAAAAAGAACGGCACCACTGCCTTGTCCATATTAAAGTACATACTGAACGGTATGCTTTGCGGACCAACGACGACAGCATCCAGCACTTTGGGGTTATGGAAGCCCGGGATCACATGCAAAACCAGGGCAACGGCGATGACCACGCACAGGCCTTCGACCAGATATGTATATTTATTATTTTTATTACGTAGCCATTCAGCAGCAGACCAGCCAACAACGATTGATGCAATAACCAGCAGCGCCGGGGCGTCAAGAATACCCTGTTTCCAGCCGAGAAATGCCGTTAATCCCAGCATTAGATAAGCCAGGCTTTTATTAAGGGAGAGTGCGGCAAGCGAAGTTGCGAGTAGATACCACATAAATGTCCTTCTTGACCGGTAAATTTAGGGGCGATGTCCCAAATATGTCCCACAACGGAAATCAGGAGGATGTGAAGGAGGCGTGACTCTATGAAATGGCACGCCCTGTAGGATTCGAACCTACGACCTACGGCTTAGAAGGCCGTTGCTCTATCCAACTGAGCTAAGGGCGCACTGATATGCGTGTACTTCGCGGTGGTGAAACGCGAAGAATTATACGGTCAATGGCAAGTGAGTCAATGCCTTTTCCGCTTTACACGGCAATTACCACTAGCCGATTGTAAATACGGCTATTTTCTCAACATTTCGCCCTGTTTCACCGTAAAATTTGGCGCTGCGAAAAGGCTTAGTTGCATTTAAGTAACGCCTGCTGTTTTCCCGAACGTCAGCTCGTCACACTAGAGTCAGGTATCCCGGCCGCCTGGAGGCTGGCAGACAACAGGACAATGGAGTGGCAGCGCAAAACCTGATCGATACGCCCCCCCGGTTACAGTACATTTCTCAGGACATCGTCGGCATTAAGCTTGAGCCCATCGTCGCCCTTTCCTCCTTGCGCCAGGTTGGCGTGGAGGTACTAAGCGTTCTGTCCGACACGCGGCACAGCGAGGACTTTTTTTGCGAACGGTCCGCAGACTGGTCGATAACGCTGCTTGAAGCGCAGCTTGCCGCGTTAAAAAATGCGCCGCACGGTCATAATCTTTTTATTAATCTGCCGATAACCGTCCTGACAGAGACAGCCTCTTTTCAGCGACTTATCCGGTTAACAGGCGTGTCGCTCAATATTGAGATTGTCGATCTCGCGTCCTTTTTAGCGCTGACCCTCGTCGAGAAGCAGCATGTCGTTCAAAATTTGCGGCAACTTAGCAGACAGGGACACGCAATCTGGCTTGATGACGTGGATGACGTCACCGTGCAGTCGTTTTTATCCTGCCGACTCCCGTTAAGCGGCATCAAAATAGATAAGGAAGCATTCTGGCGTTTACGCGACACCCCTGCGCTGAGGCAACTGGTTTCCCTTTGCTTTCAGCTTGCCGGGAAAGTGCTTATTGAAGGTATTGAGACTGAACGCGATCGTACCTGGGCACTGCAGGCAGGCGCAGACCTTGGCCAGGGATATTACTGGCCGTCCTGGACATGGCCGGAGGATTAAAAAGCCATTTCCAGGAGGGAGACCATGCGAATGACAGTGCGCCGTTACCGGCGGCGGCGTACAGGAAGTGATGCCCTGGGATTTACGCGCTCACCTTTTGCTCCCCCCTTTTTCGACCGGCTCGAATTTTTGAGCCAGTCTATCAGCCAGCCCCGCAAAACCGACGCCCCGTTTATCCTTCTGGTGACGGAGGATCACTACCTGCGCACCGGTTTTCTCAACGCCCAGTTTCCCCTGAGCAGCTGCTGCGACTACGCCACGCTGGACGACGCCCTTATCGCTCAAACGCAGTGGCCTTCAGCCCGCCTGGTCGTGGATATTGAAAGCCGGTCCACGGGGCTTCTGGAGAAACTGGATCAGTTGAGACGGCATAGCCTGTTTCCTCCGTTCCTAACGCCCTGGCTGCTGGTCCGGGCCGATAATTACGATACCCGCCTCTTCTGCAAAGCGGCGGGTCCCTTTCATGTGCTCGAACGTCAGCTGAGCGCCGCTGCGCTCCAGCACAGCCTGTTGGATACCCTACCTCCGCTGGGTACCGAGAAAGACTGGTTCTCGCGCAACGAATGGCCCATCCTGCAGGAGCTTTCCCGGGGCAAGACATTGCGTCAAATTGCCCTTATGCAGAATCGCCCCTATAGCCGCATTATCTATCGTCTCAGCTGCATCCTCTTAAAGCTGGGGCTAAGCCATCGCCAGGAATTGCTCCATCTTCTTAATAACCTCTCAGACTGCACGTTTTCACTCACCACCTAACCCCTTATTTCCTAAAGCGGTTTAAGAATTTACTTACCACTCGCGTTGCGAAAATGTTAATTTTTAACAATAAAATCGAATTTATAACTATTCCTAATTTATGGGCGCGAACCTTGTGAAATGCCACAAATTAGCGGAACGGCAGCACTTTCCTCCATCCGTTAAGCGAATGCAGAAGGCGTTAACAAGATGATAATGATGTAAAAACAAGCAGCTTAGCGACAACTGCCAGGAGTAAAAAGCGAAGCGGGCAGCATGTTCTCCTGTGCACCAGAAGCCGTTATCCGGATCGGTGTAAGCACTTTCAGATGAAGGTCAGTCGGCCTGCGAGGGCAATTTTTAACCTCACGTTTGCGGGTTCGTCCCTTTCAAAGAGGCATATTTTTGTTAACAATTGATCAACATACAGCGATATCTGTTATTTTTTGTTATTACATAAAGATGAAAATATGCGGTAAATGGGATAACAGGATATTTCCGCTATTTTTAAAAAAATAGCGATTCATATCCAGAAGATAATACAAACCAATACCCTCACATTAATTTACAGGGTTTTCGGAAAAAACTTACCCTGTATAATAAGATGCGTATCAAATCTGAATAAGAAAAACCTTTTTGCCAACACCAGCCTAATGAGATGACCGCGCTGAGGCATAGTTCTTTTCATTACGTAAACAAGGATGCTTTCGCTCTTCCCAGGGAAATACTACGGTACAGGGATCTGCACATTATATCCTTCCGGCATTTCGAGAGTTTTACCAAACTCTGTATAACGCTTTTAACAATCTGAGGCATTAAAAATGAAACCGGCATCCGTTATCATTATGGACGAACATCCTATCGTCAGAATGTCGATAGAAGTCCTGCTACAGAAAAATAAGAATATCGCAGTCAAGCTCAAGTCTGGCGATAGCCATGAAGTCCTTGACTGTATCCGCAATCACCCTATCGATCTGGTGATCCTTGACATTGAACTCACGGGCACGGATGCCTTCTCTTTACTAAAGAGAATCAGGAACTTAAACAAAAACATTAAGGTTCTGTTCCTCTCGTCTAAATCAGAGTTGTTTTACGCAGGTCGCGCCATTCGCGCCGGGGCAAATGGCTTCGTCAGTAAACGAAAAGATTTGGGTGAGATCTACAACGCCGTAGAAATGATTCTGATGGGCTATTCCTTTTTCCCGTCGGAGACGTTGAACTTTATAAACCATTTGGGTTCCGGGAAAGGGATGGCAGTAGATATGCCATTATCGAATCGCGAGGTCACGGTATTACGGTATCTGGCGAATGGATTATCCAACAAGGAAATAGCTGAACAGCTACTATTAAGCAACAAGACCATTAGCGCGCATAAATCCAATATTTATTCCAAGCTGGGTGTGCAAAGCATCGTGGAATTAATTGATTACGCCAAAGCCCACGAGCTGCTATAACCTGAATTCACTCCCTGCAGCTTATCTGAGCTGCAGGGAGTGCGGTCAGTGCTAATTATAATTAATCATGAAGGTGGCATCCGCATCAGCCCGTCCGGGCTGAGGGTTATCGGCAGTGGCAATATAATTGGCATAAAACGACAGCGTCGCATTTCCCTGTGCGTCAACCGAAACCGGCTGGCTGGCCTGCTGAAGCGCCAGGCGCGTTTTATCCGCATCCCTGATCTCAACGGCGACATGGCTTGCAGTACTGGCGTCATTCAGCGCCAGCAGGCCGCTATTGCTCCCGTCAGCTTTACCCGAAAACGTAATGGACGCCGCGCCCGGCGGGCAGCCGGTCAGCTTCAGCGTAAACGGCATAGGCTGCGTGCGGCTCCCGGTGGTGCTGAGCTGTTTCGTGGGCCATGTGCCCAGCGGGACGGCCTTGTCGCTGTCGCTGCCCTCGGCAACGCAGGTAAAATCGACGATATTGCCGTAGAGCCGAATGTTAATTTCGCCCAACGCGGTGTCCGCCTGAGCCTGGGTGCAAAGCGCAAAGAGCGCTACGGTGATTAAACGGATCCCGTTTCGCATATCGGCTCCTTAGTCGTAATCCACGCGCAAATACCCGCGCGAGGTGAAGCGCCCTTCCGCTGGCTTATTGCCCGTCACGCTCACCGGCCAGACCCGGATCCCCACCTGCGCCTGCGCGCTGTCGTCGAGGCGGAACGGAATTTTGCTTGTCAGGTTGTTGGGCGTCAGCGGCGCCCCGCTCTCGTTGGCGATGATGAACCCCACATCCGGGTTATCCGACACCAGCACATTATCAGAGACTTTTTCCGCCTCGACGCGCATCGTCAGCATGGCGTTCGCCTCCACGTTGGTGCATTTAATGGCGATGGTTTTGCTTTGCGATGAGACGCCCTCCGGCTTGTTACCCACGCCCGCCTTGCTGAACAAGGAGGCGCCGATGTCGCCAAAATCAAACTCCACCACGTTACCGGCATTGATGGCGCAGCTTTGCGGCACCTGAATGGTTCCGCTGTAGCTAATGGTATAGACCGGCGTGGTGAGCGGATCGGAAGAGGTAGTGGTGACGTAAACGCGGAACATGGTGGCACGCGGGATCACCACCATGTTGATAAAACGCCGGGTCACCTTAAGACGGAAGACCAGGCTGGAGTCCTGAACACCAAACGGTTTGTTTTTGGAGACGTTAGGATGGCTCCCCATCTGGATATAGCTTTTTGGCGGATAAAATACGCCAGCAAAGCTGTCCGTAATTTTCATCGCCCCGTCCAGATAGTCGTTAAGCTTCAGATATTGATAGCCATCGCTCGTTCCCGTTACCGGATAATCGGTCACATAGCTGCGCTTGGTGGTATTCCCGGTCGTGCCCTTCGGGCAGACGGCATTCACCCCTACCCACTGCGATTTCTCGCTGAGCGTCACGATCTGCCCAATCTGGTTATTCGAGCTGTTGAATTTATCCGTCAGGTCGTAATGTACTTCCGTCGGCACGCCGTTTTCATTGACGCACACGGTCGCTAACGCATTTGTCGCAGGCAGTAACGCCAGCAGCGACAAGGCAAAGAGTTGAGTTTTAATCACAGCCGATCCCCTTAAGTGTGATTGCCTGTTGCAGGCTCTGTTCAGACAAGCTGTAAGGTGCGCGACACTGGGACTGCGCCCCGTCGCCCCACTGGATCAGCAGTTCACCCTCCAGCGGCAGCCCACTCAGGTAAATTTGCCCGTCATCCCCCACCATGCTGGTCACGCCGCTTTTGGTTTCGCGTACCACCGCGCCGAACGGCACCGGCTGGTTGCCGCGCGTTACCGTCAGCAGGGCGCGCACGCCAATGCGGGTATCAAAGCTGGCGCGTACCAGCGCGCCTTTGGTCGGCACCACGCTGCTCACGTTGTTTTCGATATCGGTGTTGTTGCTCATGGTGTTGGTATCCAGCGCCACGCGGTTGTAACGATAGACGGTGGCATACGGCATCACCGCGTAGCCTCGCCAGTCGGTTTTCACGCCGGTCTGGTTTTCAATACTGACGCCCGATGCCCCCGGCGCTTTGATCAGCACGTTGGTGTCGCCCAGCGGCTGGCTGAAGGTCACGCCGTCGGCGTGGCCGACCACCCCGCCGGAGAGCTGCCAGTTGAGATCGTGCTGATCGCGGGAATAGTTGTAGCCCACGCCCAGCGTGCCGTAGGTCGCCTGCCAGTTGGCGCTGGCGCTTCCGCTTGAGCCGTTGGTGCTGGCGTGTCCCTGGGTCACGCTGTAGTTCAGGTTGCGGTCCTCCAGCAGCGTTCCGCTGACGCCGGTTTGCCAGCTTGTGTCGCCATCGCTGTTTCGACTGGCGGATGCCGTAGCGTAGGCGCGGTCAATCGCGCTGTCCCTGCGATAGCCCTGACGGGTAAAGAGGCTGAACGGCACGGAGACGTTAAACGACGCGATCCGATCGGTACCGTCTATCCCCACGGATTTGTTCCACGACCACGAGACGGAGTAGTTGATCCCCTTCACGCCGCCCGCGTAGCCCAGCTGGTACCAGAGGTTCGTCTCGTCTGTTCCCCAGTAGGTCTGCTCGCTGCCGGAGATATAGACCGAGCCGTAGTCCCCGAGAGACTGAGAAACGTTGAGCTGGAAGCGGCCTTTTTTATTCCACGTCAGGTTGTGATAGCTCTGCACGTCCGGCACATCGTTATCGTTCTGGCTATCGGCATACTGATAGCCCTCCATTGAACGCCAGGCGACATCGTCGAGGGTGTAAAACCCTTTTGTGGAGTAGCGGTAGCCCAGCAGCTGGAAGTTGGTGCCGAAGCCGTTAAGGGATTTCGCGTAGAGGAAGCGCAGAGACTGGCCTTCATGCTTGCTGTCGTCCGCGAGCTGGCTGCGGGCGTGGGTGATATCGAGCGAGACCGCGCCCCAGTCGCCCAGGTTTTTCCCGGCCCCGACGGCCACCGCGGTATAGCGTGACGCCAGCTGCGTACCGCCGTAGAGCGTGTAACCGTTGGCAAGACCGGTAATCAGGGTGCCCTGGGTGAAGAACGGCGTATCCTGATCGCTGTTCCCGCTGCGGTAGTCCCCCGCGACGAGGTCGTACTTCCAGCGACCTTCACGCTGCAGGAGCGGCACGGTGGAGTACGGCACGGTATAGCGCTGCTGGGTGCCGTCTTTCTCTTCGACCGTGACTTCCAGGTCACCGCTTGAGGAGGTCGGGTTAAGATCGGTAATCGCAAATGCGCCCGGCTGCACATAGCTTTGATAGATAACGTAGCCGTTCTGGCGAACCACCACTTTGGCAGGCGTACGGGCGATCCCGCGCACGGTCGGCGCGTAGCCCTGCAGGCTGTCCGGGTACATGCTGTCAGACGAGAAGAGCCGCCCGCCGCGAAAACCCATGCTGTCGAAGACGTCATTCCCGGTATTGCTGTCGCCCAGCACCAGTTCGCTTTTGAGCGGGATGACGGTGCGCTGCGCCCAGGTGCCAATATTCTGCCACTCGCTGTGCCGCTGCCCGTTATTCTGCGTGTACCGCCATGCGCCGTTGTTACGTAAACGCCAGGCGCCATAGTTCAACCCGCTCTGCAGGTTCAGATAATAGCTGTCGTCTTCGCTTCCCCGGTTACCGGTGAAGCTGTAGTTCACCAGCGCGGCAGGAATACCTTCATCCCACTGTTCAGGCGGAATGTAGCCCCGGGCGCTGTTTTGCAACGCCACCTGCGGCAGGCTGACGTCCAGACGCTGGGAGGCAAAGTTGAATACCGTTTCGCTGCCGGGTATGGCCGTGGTCAACGGAACGCAGGTGTCGCCCTGCACCTTAGCCAGCTCGGGAAACGCCGCGACGTTGACACCAAAGCGATCGAGCATCGCGCGCGTAATGCACGCCGACAAACCGCCCGCCACAGGCGGCGTGTTCTCGGCCTGCTCAAAACGCACGTCCTGGGTACCGATAAACTCATCGTTACGCCAGATATCCACGCGATAAACGCCGGGTGCCTGCTGGTGTCCTTGTTCAAAACGCGACAAATCCGCCACGCTGGCGGTGTCGTCGGACAAGAAGGCCGGGTTGAAATAACTTTCGCTCCAGCCAGCCTGCGGCCAGAGCGCAGCCATCAGCGCCAGTGCAACCGGGCAGTAACGTCTCTGGTGGTTTTTCATCGCCCTGACTCTGCTCACAGGTTAACGCTACGCGCCGGGGTGATGGCACCGTAGTCATTCACGCTCTGCCATGAAAGCGTGCCGCTGGCACCGGCTGGCAGCACCTGCTGTGCCGAGCTTTTCGGCGCAACCATCAGGTTTTCCAGCGTCTGCCCGCCCATCTTCAGATTGACGAGGGTGATGTAATACGGGGATGCGTTGCTGACCTTGAGATGGCTGCCCGCGCGCTCAAACCGCAGCTGGGAAAGCGCCTCTTCCGGCTGCATCGCCAGGTTGTTCGGGCGCACAAACAGCTTGATGCGTGAGAGGATCGCCAGCTGCAGCACGTTATTGTTTTCCGTTTTCGCTTTGTTCACCGACGGGATCGCCTTCACGTTCATGTAAAAGAGCGATTCACGATCGGCTGGCAGCGCTGGCCCGGCGTAAATAATACGCAGCGTGTTTTCACTGTTCGGCTCGCTGACAAACAGGGGCGGAGTGACGGCAAAGGTTTTTTCTTTTTGCCCGCTCGCATTTTCGATCCACGCGTTAATTAAATAGCGTTCCTGTTTGTTGCTGTTGGTGATCGCCAGCGACGTTTGCTTCGCCTCTGCGGGATAAATAACGCGCGTGGCCCCCAGCGCAATACCGCCGGAAGCATTTGCGCAGGCAGAAACCATCATCAAAATAAACGATAAAAAAAGTCCTGGTTTAATTAGGGTATTCATCACAACCGTACCTTTAATAATGTGTTCGCAGGTGTTATGGATAAATCAACGTAAACCAGACATCCGACTGAATTTTGCCTGGCTCGAGGTGTTCGGAAATAGCCCGATAGCGGGCGCTAAAATGGAACGCGAGCTCGCGGGTATCGATCGGCAGCCAGCTGACGGCCGTGGCGTTTGGGATAATCTGACGCTGCTGTTCGTCAAAAAGTGCCAGCCCCACGCCGCTGCTGACGGGCGTTTCACCCGGCCGCGAGGTCGCCAGAAAGACCTGCGGATCTTCTGCGGGCGTCACGCCCTGAAACTGGATCCCCACGGTGCGTGAAACATCAACGCTGCAGTCCAGCAGCCGCACGGTGAAAGGCACGTTAACCGTGGAAAAACTGCCCACACCGGAAAATGAATTGGTTCGGTACTGCCCCATGTCGATGCGCATATTCTGGCTGTCGGGCGCCACGGCGCAGCCGCCGTTCACCAGTTCGCCCCGGAGATGAACCTTGCCACCTTCGATCACCACAGTATGCGCCGATGCCGGACAAGCCATCGCAAGGGTTAACAGCAGTAGTGTTCCAGTCCTTGTCATCCTTCGTTCCTGGCATTTGCGTATGACGGGCCTCGTCCCTGAGGCCTGAACATCCCTGTGCGGAGGAATTACTCGTATTTCATTACGAAGGTGGCGTCAGCGTTCGCCTGGCCTGGCTCAGTGGTGGCAGCCGTTGATTTGTAACGTGCGGTGAACTTCAGGGTGTTGGTCCCTTCGATCAGCGTCTGCGCAGCAGAGAAGGTCGCGCCGTCTGGGGTCAGAACGCTGGATTTGCTGTCGAGGATCTCGATACCCACGCCTTTCGCGGTGTTGTCGTTGTTACCGGAGGTCACGGCCAGCAGGGTTTTGTCGGTTGGGTCGATCTGACCGGTGAACGCAACAGCTGCAGTTTTGGCAACCAGCGGATCGCAATCATTCAGTTCAATGTTGAATGGAATATTAGAGGTGGTGTCGCCCACTTTGGTAAATTTCGCGGTACGATACTGGCCCAGATTAACGGTCTGCTCGGAAGAATCAGTATTTACTGAACAAGCCGCATTAACCAGCTCACCTTTAAAATGTACGGTACCGCCATTAACGGAAACCGGCGCAGCAGGATCTGCTGCATTTGCGGCACCTGCAACCAGGGCCAAAGTAGCAATAACAGTAGAAGCAATGTTGCTGAGTTTCATGTCTATTCCTTTAAAATGTAAATAACCCTTCCCGCGAATAATCGGGAATAAGAAATACGTTCAATTGATTAATTGAAAGCTTATTTCGGAGGAGACAAAGTAGCTCAGGACGCGTTTTTTAAATATGTCAAAACGCTGCCATTTCGCCAGGTCACATCCTAATACCGCCTAAGAAATTGACCATCCCCTAAGAAGGGTTTTTGCGTCTCACTGATAAAAACGCGTAAAGGGTGACTGACAGCGACGCTCGCTTCTGACAAAATACACGCCATCCCCCCTTTCAAACGTTACAGACGGAATCTTCTCTCTGATGGCAGCAAAGATTATTGACGGTAAAACGATTGCGCAGCAGGTGCGCTCTGAGGTCGCGGAAAAAGTGAAGGCGCGTAAAGCTGCCGGAAAACGCGCCCCCGGGCTGGCCGTTGTGCTGGTTGGCAGCAACCCGGCATCGCAAATTTATGTCGGCAGCAAGCGCAAAGCGTGTGAAGAGGTCGGCTTCGTCTCCCGCTCTTACGATTTGCCGGAAACCACCAGCGAAGCAGAACTGCTGGAACTTATTGACACCCTGAATGCCGATAAAGAGATCGACGGTATTCTGGTTCAGCTGCCGCTGCCTGCAGGCATCGACAACGTGAAGGTGCTGGAGCGTATCGCGCCGGATAAAGACGTGGACGGTTTCCACCCGTACAACGTTGGCCGCCTGTGCCAGCGTGCGCCGCGTCTGCGCCCGTGCACGCCGCGCGGCATTGTGACGCTGCTGGAGCGTTATAACATCGACACCTACGGTCTGAACGCCGTAGTTATCGGTGCGTCCAACATCGTGGGTCGCCCGATGAGCATGGAGCTGCTGCTGGCGGGCTGCACCACCACCGTGACCCACCGCTTCACCAAAAACCTGCGTCACCACGTCGAGAACGCCGATCTGCTGATCGTCGCGGTCGGCAAGCCGGGCTTTATTCCGGGCGAGTGGATTAAAGAGGGTGCGATTGTCGTGGACGTTGGGATTAACCGTCTGGAAAACGGCAAAGTGGTCGGCGACGTAGTGTACGAAGACGCCGCGGCTCGCGCGTCTTACATTACCCCAGTACCGGGCGGCGTAGGCCCGATGACCGTAGCAACGCTGATTCAGAACACGCTGCAGGCGTGCGAAGAATATCACGACATAGAGGACGCGTAAGATGGCGACTTTTTCATTAGGTAAACACCCGCACGTTGAGCTGTGCGATCTGCTGAAGCTGGAAGGCTGGAGCGAAAGCGGCGCGCAGGCGAAAATCGTTATCGCCGACGGGCGGGTTTTAGTCGACGGCGTGGTAGAAACGCGCAAGCGCTGCAAGATTGTCGCGGGTCAGACCGTGAGCTTTGAAGGACAGAGCGTAACCGTTACGGCCTGAGCCGTTTTATGCCCTCACCCCAACCCTCTCCCACCCGGAGAGGGGATATTAAATCCCCTCACGCCCATCGCGGTTATTTATCGATCAACTTCAAATAATCACTATTTCATCTGTTGAAACATGAAAATTCTGTTGCGCGTTTTTAACTCTTTGCCCACGATAAGTAGAACGTTCTACTAAAACGTTCTACTTACAATAACAGCGCCAAAAAAGCGCTACTCGGGGGAAATCAGCATGAGTCTGATATCAGGGTTTGTTAAATCGCTGTCTAAGTTATCGATGATTGGTCGCGCCTTAATGCTGCCAATTTCACTGCTTCCCGCTGCGGGCCTGCTGCTGGCCTTCGGCGATAAGTTCCATCTGCCGCTGATGATGAACGCGGGCGGGGTTATCTTTGATAACCTGCCGATGCTGTTTGCCATTGGCTCCGCCGTGGGTCTGGCGTCAGAATCCGGCATCGCCGCGCTGTCTGCGGCGGTGTCGGTGTTTGTCACGAATATCACCATCAGCACCGTGCTGAGCATCACGCCGGAAATGGCCTCCCAGGGCGGGAAATACGCCATGGTGGTCGGCATCCCGACGCTGCAGATGGGCGTCTTCGGCGGCCTGATCTGCGGTATTCTCGCGGCCTGGTGCTATAACCGCTTCCACACCATGCAGCTGCCGGAGTTCCTGGGCTTTTTCTCCGGCAAGCGCTTCGTGGCCATTGCAACGGCGTTTCTGTCGTTCCTGATGGGGCTGCTGCTGCCGTACGTGTGGCAGCATATCCAGGCCGGTATCGACGCGCTCTCCGTGGTGGTGAACGGCGATAATCAGGCGGCGTCGACCTTTATCTTCGGTCTGGTAGAGCGCGCGCTAATCCCGCTCGGCCTGCACCACATCTGGTATCCGTCCTTCTGGTATTCGTTCGGGGATTACACCACCCAGGCAGGACAGGTGATCCACGGCGACCAGACCATCTGGTTCAAGATGCTGGAAGAAGGAGTGAAATCCTTCAGCAGCGACACCTACCAGAATGCCGGTAAATTCATGCAGGGCGAATTCCCGCTGATGTTGTTCGCGCTGCCCGCCGCGTGCCTGGCGATGTATCACGAAGCCCATACGAAGAATAAGAAAATTGCGGCCGGTATTCTGTTCTCCGCGGCGCTGACCTGCTTCCTGACGGGGATCACCGAACCGGTCGAGTTTACCTTTATCTTCGTGGCGCCGATCCTGTACGTCTTTAACGCCATCATGGCGGGCCTGGCCTACATGACCATGTATCTGCTGCATGCGCATATCGCCAAGTCGTTCTCGGCGGGCTTTATCGACTATCTGTCATTCGGGATCCTGCCGTCCTTTAACGGCTACAAGACCAACTTCCTGAATGCGATTATCATCGGCATTCCAATGGGCCTGATTTATTACTTCACGTTCCGCTTTGTGATCCGTCGTTTCGACGTGAAAACGCCGGGCCGCACTGAAGTGACCGCCAACGCGGATGATAAGTCTGATTCAGAACTCGCGACCGAGATCATTACCCTGCTGGGCGGGGCGCATAACATCGACTCCGTCGGCTCGTGTATCACCCGCCTTCGCCTGGAAGTGGCAAAAAGCGAGGTGGTCGATAAGGACGGCCTGAACGGACTCGGCGCGCGCGGCGTGGTCTTCGTCGGCGACAACGGTATTCAGGTGATTTTCGGTGCCAGAGCACAGTTTATCGCCCAGACCATGTCCACCATGATCGGCAAATAATAAGATGCCTGAACGACGCGTCTCCTGTAGTCTGGGAGACGCATTGTCGTATCTGACTGATAATCGGTGAATTTCAGGGAGCGGTTTTGAAGAAAGTCAGCATTATTGATGTCGCAAAGCACGCGGGCGTGTCGGTCTCAACCGTCTCGCTGGTTTTGCGCCAGAAAGGGAAAATCTCAGAGGCAACGATCGAGAAGGTCAATGCTGCCATCAATACGCTGGGCTATGTTCATAACGTTGCCGCTGCCAATCTACGCGCCAATACGTCCAATCTGATTGGCCTGATCCTCCGTGACTTTAGCGACAGTTTCTCCATCAAGGTGATGGCGAGCATCGTCCAGGATCTTGAAAAACAGGGGTATATGGTTTTTCTCGGCCAGCCCCAGAACGACCATGACCATCTTGAGCGCTGCCTGCTGTCATTTAAGCAGCAGGGCGTCGCCGGGGTTATCTATCTGGCCTCCGATACCCGCACGTCTACCCTGCCGGAGCAGATTCGCCGCTGCCCGCTGCCGCTGGTGGTGGTCTCTCAGTCGCTGCTGGATGAAAAATGCAATCTGGTGATGCGCGATAACCGCCAGGCGGCAAATCTGGCGGTGCGTTATCTTATCGAGCGCGGCCATCGCAATATCGCCTACATAGGCGGTCGTGAAGGCTGCCTTATCCGCGAGCAGCGCCTGCTCGGTTTTCGCAGCGCGATGACGCAGAACGGGCTGGTCTGGCGCGATGAATACTCTCCGGCCTGCAGCGATGACACCCTGGCTGCGGGTTTCGCCACCCGCCAGCTGCTGGAAAAAAACAACACCATCACCGCCCTCCTCTGCCACTCGCCGGATGCCATGATCGGCTCCATCTCCGGTATTCATCAGGTGGGACGAACGGTGGGTAAAGATGTGTTTCTGACGCAGCAGGTCGCGCTGGTCGGTTTCGAAGATATGCTCCACGTTAACCTCACCTCGCCGTCATTCACCTACGTGTCGTCCGCCAGCGAAGAGACCGGGCGTCAGGCTGCCGGGCTGATTATTCGTACGCTGAAGGAGCCGACGCTGCAAACCCAGCGCATTACGCTTTCCGGGCAGCTTATCGCACGCGAGTCGGCGTAAAAATAAGAATTTGACGCGGATCTGCCGGTGCGGGATTGCTGCTATATTTCCATGATTTGCCATGGATAATCGCAATGCCTACCGTTATTACACACGCTGCTGTTCCGCTTTGTCTGGGCTTAGGCCTGGGGACCAAAGTGATTCCTCCCCGCCTGCTGTTTGCCGGGATTGTCCTCGCCATGCTGCCGGATGCCGACGTGCTGGCGTTCAAGTTCGGCGTCGCGTACGGCAATGTTTTCGGCCATCGCGGCTTTACCCACTCCCTGCTGTTCGCCTTTGTGGTGCCGATACTCTGCGTGCTGATCGGCCGACGATGGTTCCGGGCCAGCCTGACGCGGTGCTGGCTGTTTTTAACCGTGTCTTTGCTGTCGCACAGCCTGCTGGATTCGATTACCACGGGCGGGAAAGGCGTCGGCTGGCTGTGGCCGTGGTCAGATGAACGCTTCTTTGCGCCGTGGCAGGTCATTAAGGTCGCGCCGTTTGCGCTGTCGCGCTATACCACGCCTTACGGACATAAGGTGATCGTGTCGGAGCTGCTGTGGGTGTGGCTGCCGGGAGTCGTGCTGATGGGGTTGCTGTGGTGGAGGAAACGTGCGCGCTGATGCCCTCACCCCGGCCCTCTCCCACGGGGAGAGGGAGAAAACCTAACAATTCCCTCTCCCTGCGGGAGAGGGTTAGGGTGAGGGGAAAATTACTTACGACGCCAGGTCGTTCCCTGCGGGCCATCTTCCAGAATGATGCCCATCTCGGTCAGACGGTTGCGCGCCGCATCTGCCGCCGCCCAGTCTTTTGCCTGACGCGCTTCCAGACGCGCTTTGATCAACGCTTCAATTTCCGCCACTTCACCGTCGTCCGCCTGCGCACCGCTCTGCAGGAACGCGTCCGGATCCTGCTCCAGCAGGCCGAGCACGGAGGAGAGCTTACGCAGATGGGATGCCAGCGCATTCGCCGCGGCCATATCTTCTGACTTCAGGCGGTTCACTTCGCGCGCCATGTCGAACAGCACGGAGTACGCTTCCGGGGTGTTGAAGTCGTCGTTCATCACCTCAACAAAGCGGGCTTCAAAAGCTTCGCCGCCTGCAGCAGGAACAGACCTGTCGGTACCGCGCAGCGCGGTATACAGGCGCTCCAGCGCCGAGCGCGCCTGTTTCAGGTTCTCTTCGCTGTAGTTCAGCTGGCTGCGATAGTGGCCGGACATCAGGAAGTAGCGCACGGTTTCCGCGTCGTAATATTTCAGCACGTCGCGCACGGTGAAGAAGTTACCCAGCGATTTAGACATCTTCTCGCGGTCAACCATTACCATCCCGGAGTGCATCCAGTAGTTAACGTACTCGCCGCCGTGGGCGCAGGTGGACTGCGCGATTTCATTTTCATGGTGCGGGAACATCAGGTCCGAACCGCCGCCGTGAATGTCGAAGTGCTTGCCCAGCTGCTTGCAGTTCATCGCGGAACATTCAATGTGCCAGCCCGGACGGCCTTCGCCCCACGGTGATGGCCAGCTTGGCTCGCCCTCTTTGGACATTTTCCACAGCACGAAGTCCATCGGGTTACGCTTCACGTCAACCACGTCAACGCGCGCGCCGGCCTGAAGCTGGTCCAGATCCTGACGGGAAAGCGAACCGTAGGTTGGGTCCGTCGGCACGGAGAACATCACGTCACCGTTGTCCGCAACGTACGCGTGGCCGCGTGCGATCAGCTTTTCGGTGATCTCGATGATTTCGTGAATATGGTGGGTCGCGCGCGGCTCGCTGTCCGGGCGCTGAATATTCAGGGCGTCGAAATCTTTGTGCATTTCGACGATCATGCGATCGACCAGCGCAACGAAGCTTTCGCCGTTTTCATTTGCGCGCTTGATGATTTTGTCGTCGATGTCGGTGATGTTACGCACGTATTTAAGGGTATAGCCCAGAAAACGCAGGTAGCGTGACACCACGTCAAAAGCGACAAAGGTACGGCCATGGCCAATGTGACAGAGATCGTAAACCGTAATACCACACACGTACATGCCGACTTCCCCGGCATGGATAGGTTTAAATTCCTCTTTCTGGCGCGTCATTGTATTAAAGATTTTTAACATCGAAGATTCCATGTAAACACGTGTGTGGTTGAAAACCGGCTATTCTACCCGTAATTCAAACCCGAAGCAGCACACAATGCAAGGTGATCGCATCCTGTGGTTATGCTATAACAAGCCCCTATAGATGACCCGAACGCGGGTCGATGTACCACAATAACGGAACAGGATGCAAAAATGGTTACTTTCCACACTAATCATGGCGATATCGTAATCAAAACCTTTGATGACAAAGCGCCTGAAACAGTTAAAAACTTCCTGGACTACTGCCGCGAAGGTTTCTACAACAACACCATTTTCCACCGCGTGATCAACGGCTTTATGATCCAGGGCGGCGGTTTTGAACCTGGCATGAACCAGAAAGAGACCAAAGAAGCGATCAAAAACGAAGCGAACAACGGTCTGAAAAACACCCGCGGTACGCTGGCAATGGCCCGTACTCAGGCTCCGCACTCTGCCACCGCGCAGTTCTTCATCAACGTGGCCGACAACGACTTCCTGAACTTCTCCGGCGAAAGCCTGCAGGGTTGGGGCTACTGCGTATTCGCAGAAGTGGTTGAAGGTATGGACGTGGTTGATAAGATCAAAGCCGTCGCTACTGGCCGCAGCGGTATGCACCAGGACGTTCCTAAAGAAGACGTTGTGATTACAAGCGTGACCGTCAGCGAGTAATTCGTGGCGACACTCTTTATTGCGGATCTGCATCTGCAAATAGAAGAACCGGCGATAACCGCCGGTTTTCTGCGTTTTTTACGCGGTGAAGCGAAAAGCGCCGATGCGCTGTACATCCTGGGCGACCTCTTTGAAGCCTGGATTGGCGACGACGACCCTAACCCGCTGCACCGTGAAATGGCAGCCGCCATTCACGCCCTCGTGGATTCCGGCGTTCCCTGCTACTTCATTCATGGCAACCGTGATTTCCTGATCGGCAAGCGCTACGCCCGCGAAAGCGGCATGACGCTGCTGCCGGAAGAGCAGGTGCTCGATCTCTATGGCCGCAAGGTCCTGATCATGCACGGCGACACGCTCTGCACCGACGATACTGGCTACCTGGCGTTTCGCGCCAAAGTCCACACCCCGTGGATCCAAAAGGTGTTCCTTGCGCTGCCGCTGTTTATCCGCAACCGTATCGCCGCCAGAATGCGCGCGGGCAGTAAAGCCGCCAACAGCAGCAAATCCATGACCATCATGGACGTGAACCCGAAGGCCGTGGTGAGCGTGATGGAAAAGCATGGCGTTCAGTGGTTGATCCACGGTCATACGCACCGTCCTGACGTCCATTCCCTTATCGCCAACGGCGAAGCGGCCCATCGCGTGGTGTTGGGTGCCTGGCACACCGAAGGCTCCATGGTCAAAGTCACGCCAGAGGGCGTGGAGCTGATCGCGTTTCCGTTCTAACCCCTCACACTATCATACTATTTTTTTGAACAATATCGGCAAATTGTTTCGATTTTAATCAGCCCGTGGTCGGCTTATTATTTATCACATCAGGGCAACACGCCCTATCCCAGATAAAATACTTAAGGAATACGACCATGAAATCCATCAAAACTTTCGTTGCAGTTGCCGCTCTTTCCCTGGTTTCTTTCGGTTCTTTCGCTCAAAGCGTGAGCGCAACCGCCTCTACCCTTGACCGCGCAGAAGCGAAAATTGCCGCGCAGGCCGCCGAGCAGAATGCCTCTTATAAAATCACGAGCGCGAAGGTCAACAACCGCGTGTACATGACCGCAGAACTGACTAAATAAAAACCCTGATTGCCGTGCCGCCAGCTACGACGTGCGACAGCGACAATACGATGAGGAAGGAACAGAGAATGAAAAACATCAGCATCGTAAGTACCCTGCTGCTGGCAGTCGTGGTGTCCACTGGCGCACAGGCCGCGGAGAATCGCTTCTCCGTGCCAAAATCAGGCTCGAATGCCGACACCAGCATGGTAAATCATATCGATGTCAGCCGCGCGTTCGACAACGAGAACCTGTCCGCAGGGGATCTTCAGTAACATCACACAAAAGACCGCCATCGTGCGGTCTTTTTTGTTATCGCTTTCTCGCCATAACTGCTCACCTTTTAACCGCGCAACCGTTTTCCTTGCCCGTATAACATGCTATTCTCTGTGCCCTCGAAAGCAGTGTGTTTCGCACCACAGGAGTTTTAAGACGCATGTCTTCCCGCAATAATCCGGCGCGTGTCGCCATCGTGATGGGGTCCAAAAGCGACTGGGCTACCATGCAGTTCGCCGCCGAAATCTTTGAAATCCTGAATGTTCCGCACCACGTTGAAGTGGTCTCCGCGCACCGTACACCGGACAAACTGTTCAGCTTCGCCGAAAGCGCCGAAGAGAACGGTTATGAGGTGATCGTTGCCGGTGCGGGCGGCGCAGCACATCTGCCAGGCATGATTGCCGCCAAAACCCTGGTGCCGGTACTGGGCGTTCCGGTCCAAAGCGCCGCGTTAAGCGGTGTGGATAGCCTCTACTCCATCGTCCAGATGCCGCGCGGTATTCCTGTCGGCACGCTGGCGATTGGTAAAGCGGGTGCTGCCAATGCCGCCCTGCTGGCGGCGCAAATTCTTGCGACGCACGATAAAGCATTACACCAGCGTCTGGCGGAGTGGCGTAAAGCCCAGACCGACGAGGTGCTGGACAATCCGGACCCGCGGGGTGCGGCATGAAGCAGGTTTGCGTCCTCGGTAACGGCCAGCTAGGCCGCATGCTGCGTCAGGCCGGTGAGCCGCTGGGTATTGCCGTCTGGCCCGTCGGGCTGGACGCCGAACCGGAAGCCGTACCGTTCCACCAGAGCGTGATCACCGCCGAGATCGAACGCTGGCCGGAAACGGCTCTGACCCGCGAGCTGGCGCGTCATAACGCCTTCGTTAACCGCGATGTATTCCCGATCATCGCCGACCGTCTGACGCAAAAGCAGCTGTTCGACAAGCTCGGTCTGCCGACCGCGCCGTGGCAGCTCCTGTCCGATAAAAGCGAGTGGAATGACGTTTTCGCGATGCTGGGCGAGTTGGCAATCGTGAAGCGCCGCGTGGGCGGTTACGACGGCCGCGGCCAGTGGCGCCTGCGTGCAGATGAAACGGCAGAACTGCCGGACGACTGCTACGGCGAGTGCATCGTTGAGCAGGGCATCAACTTCAGCGGTGAAGTGTCGCTGGTTGGCGCCCGCGGGCACGACGGGCATACCGTCTTTTATCCGCTGACGCATAACCTGCATCAGGACGGCATTCTGCGCACCAGCGTCGCCTTCCCGCACGCCAATGCTGACCAGCAGGCGCAGGCGGAAGATATGCTCTCTGCCATCATGCACGAACTCGGGTATGTGGGCGTCATGGCGATGGAGTGCTTTATCACCCCGTCCGGTCTGCTGATCAACGAGCTTGCGCCGCGCGTGCACAACAGCGGGCACTGGACGCAAAACGGCGCGTCCATCAGCCAGTTCGAGCTGCACCTGCGCGCGATCGCCGACCTGCCGCTGCCGCAGCCGGTGGTGAATAGCCCGTCGGTGATGATCAACCTGATCGGCACCGATCTGAACTACGACTGGCTGAAGCTGCCGCTGGTGCATCTGCACTGGTATGACAAAGAGGTCCGCGCGGGTCGTAAGGTCGGTCACCTGAACCTGAACGATACCGACACGGGCCGCCTGAGCGCCACGCTGGAAGCGATCGTTCCTCTCCTGCCACCGGAATATGCGAGCGGTATTGTCTGGGCACAATCAAAGCTTAAATAGTTCTCCCTCCGCCGGGGAGTTGACCTCCTCTTTCCCCGGCGTACAATTCCCGCCCATTGCTGCTTAGCTTTCTTCTGGAATAACCATGAACGATGGAACGGACTATCGCGCGATCCTCGCGTCTGATATCCCTTTAATCGACGTTCGCGCGCCGATCGAATTTGCCCAGGGCGCGATGCCTGCGGCGATCAACCTGCCTTTAATGAACGACGACGAGCGCGCCGCCGTCGGCACCTGCTATAAACGCCAGGGTCCCGAGGCCGCGCTGGCGCTCGGCCATCAGCTGGTGAGCGGCGAGACGCGTGAGGCCCGCATCAACGCCTGGCGCGAGGCCAGCCTTGCCCATCCTGAGGGCTTTCTCTGCTGCGCGCGCGGCGGCCAGCGCTCGCATATCTCGCAGGCCTGGCTGAAAGAGGCGGGCGTCGACTACCCGCTGATCCGCGGCGGCTACAAAGCCCTGCGTCAGACGGCGATTCAGGTGACCATCGAGCAGTCACAAAAGCCGATGGTGCTTATTGGCGGCTGCACCGGAAACGGTAAAACCCTGCTGGTGAAGCAGCACGCGCAGGGCATCGATCTGGAAGGGCTGGCGCACCATCGCGGTTCGTCGTTTGGCCGCACGCTCACGCCGCAGCTTTCCCAGGCCAGCTTTGAAAACCACCTTGCGGCTGAGCTCCTGAAAAAAGACGCCGCGCGCTGGGTGCTGGAAGATGAAGGCCGGATGATTGGCTCCAACCACCTGCCGGAGTGCCTGCGCGACCGCATGGCTGAAGCCCCTATCGTTGTCGTCGAAGACCCGTTTGACGTCCGCCTTGAGCGCCTGCGCGAAGAGTATTTCGACCACATGTGGGCGGATTTTTCGGCTGCCTACGGTGAAGACGCAGGCTGGAAGGAGTACAGCGAGTACCTGCACCACGGCCTGTTCGCCATTCGCCGCCGTCTGGGGCTGCAGCGGTATGCAGAATTCACCGCGCTGTTAGATTCCGCGCTGCTGGAACAGCAACGCTCCGGCAGCACAGAGGCGCACTTCAGCTGGCTTGCGCCGCTGCTGAAGGACTATTACGACCCGATGTACGGCTATCAGCTGGAGAAAAAAGCGGAGAAGATTGTCTATCGCGGGACGTACGAAGAGATTGCTGAGTGGCTTGATCGCTAAAATAAAGTCGGATGGCGAGGTAAAAGCAAAACGGCAACCAGGGTTGCCGTTTTTAATGTTTGTTCCCTCTCCCCGTGGGAGAGGGTCAGGGTGAGGGCATCATGCCGCACCCTACAAAACGACTTAGAAGTCGTAACGCAGACGCACCAGGTTCATGTCGCCCAGATTGTCGGTGCTGGAGGTGAACACGTGTTCGTAATCCACGCGGAAGCCGTAATCCAGCTGGAAGCTGATACCCACGCCGTTGTCGATGCGCTGGTAGTTACGGCCGTTCACGTACTCAATACGGTCACCCATGAAGTAAGGCTGGATGGATTTGACCGCGTACTGACCGATTGGGAACTTGTAGCCCGCAAAGTATTCAATACCCCATGCATCACCGGCGAAGTAGTCGTTAACAGACACTTTTTTGGTGGTCAGGAAGTTCTGATACCAGCCGCCGCCTGCGGAGAAGGTCCAGTTGTCCGGCGTCCAGCTCAGCGCGGTACCGAGGATGTTCTGGTCGTAGGTTTTGCTGTCGCCGTTGTCCGGGTTACGCATGTCCGCGCGGGTGTAGTTCCACGCCGCGCCCCAGGTCAGGTCGGTGGTCAGGTGGTAATCCAGACCCAGTGAACCGCCGCCTTTACGCTTGTAGCGCAGGCCGTTGCCCGGCAGGTATTCGCTGTCTTCAAACAGGTAGGATGCATAAATGTCGGCATCACCCACGGTTTTCTTATATTTCAGCATCTGGCGTGAACGGTAAGATCCGTCGTAATCGCCGTTGATACCGTTACCCGGAGCCTGGCCGATCATGTCGTAGTCCCAGATATCGGTTTTCGCGCCCACCACATCATAGTAAACGCTGTTCTGTTGGCCGAAGGTCAGCGTACCCCAGGTGTTGCTCTTCAGACCGGTGTAGAGCATACGACGCGTGGTGTCGTGTGCGCCGTCGGCGTAGTGGTGATCCCAGTTAAACTGCGCAGGAATATTGACACCCAGCTCGTAGTAGCTGATCCAGCTGATGTCATCAAACAGATAGTAATCAGCCGCGAAACGGAAACGGGTGCCGCCGTCAAAGCCGTTACGCTTGTAGCTGTTTTTACCGTCGTCGCCGGTCATGTTCTGGAACTGAGGACGAATACTGCCGCCAACGGTAAAGTTCAGGCGGCTCAGCGGGTTACCCGCCTGAGGATCCTGCTTAAGAACGGTGATTTCCGCCTGAGAAGCGAAGGTAGTCAATGCCACTGCCGCGCCGATCGTTGCCGCCAGCGCTGATTTTTTTATAGTCATTATTTTTCCTTAATAGACACGCTGCTAAATATTTAGCGGGTGAATATTAACTGGAAATAATCGGGCTGTGGGGTCGGGTTTTTAATGTTTTGTGCTACTAAATGAGTGGGTATTATCACTTTGTGCTATTCAAACATTACGCACCGGTATTAAAACCCGGCGCGCAACTATCACTCTTCTAAATCAACTCGTAAACTGCCGGAACAGGGCTTTGCCCTTTAACAGCCGCGTGCCGAGCCAGCCTCCGCAAAGAGAAAGCAGCACCGCGCCGCTGAGAGGCAGGATCAACCAGAGACGCCAGTCAGGCTCCCACGGGAAGTCAAAGACCTTTGTCTGCAGCACCGCCAGCGCCGTTTCCGCGCCAATGGCCGCTACCAGACCCGCCACCAGCCCCAGCAGCGCAAACTCGCTCCAGAGCGTCATCCGCAGCAGCCGCTTTCCGGCACCCAGCGTACGGTAGACCACCAGCTCCTGATGGCGCTGGCGCATGCCCACCTGTACCTGAGCCAGCAGCAACAGCACGCCGCAGATCGTCACCAGCACCACCATGACCTCCAGCGCGCGGCTCACCTGCTCCAGCACCTGCCCTACCTGCTTCAGGATCGCCCCGATATCCAGCAGGCTGACCGTTGGAAACTCCCGGTTGAGCTGGGTCAGCATGCCGTTGCCGTTTTCCCAGCGGAAGCTGGTCAGCCAGCTCTGCGGCTGCCCGTCCAGCGCGCCCGGCGGGAAGATAAAGAAGAAGTTGGGCCGCAGGCTGTCCCAGTCCACTTTACGCAGGCTGGTGACTTTCGCGGTAAAATCCTGGGTATCGCCGGTAAAGGTGACGCTGTCCCCGAGCTTCACGTTCAGCCGCGTCGCCAGCCCCTCTTCCATCGAGACTTCCCCCGCTTTCGGCGGCCAGGTGCCGGCGGTTATCGGGTTGTGGTCAGGGCGTTTCTCCTGCCAGGTCAGGTTCAGCTCGCGGTTCAGCGACTCGTCCTTATTCCCCTCCGTTGGCTGACCGTTGATCTGCGTCAGACGCGCGCGCACGATGGGATAGAACGACTCAGGGATAATGTGATGCTCCGACAGGAAGCCCTTCAGCGGCGTGACCTGCTCAGGGGCAATGTTGATCAGGAAATAGTTCGGGCTTTCCGGGGGAAGCTGCTGCTGCCAGCGATCCAGCAGATCGCCGCGCAGCACTAACAGCAGCGCCAGCAGCATAAACGACAGCGAAAACGCCGACAGCTGGCTGAGCGTTGACCACGGCTGATGCAGCAGGCGGTTGACCGCCAGGCGCACGGGCAGCGATTTCACCGTCAGCCGCTTCAGGACGTTGAGCAGTATCCAGCCCAGCACGCCGCACAGCAGCGCCAGCACAACCGCCCCGGCCAGTACCGCCCACAGCAGCGTGCTGCCCCCCATCAGCCACGCCAGCAGCCCCACCGCCACGGCAATAATCACCGGAAGGTAGAACTTCAGCGGCCAGACGTTCGCCACCACATCGTTGCGAAGCACGCGCAGCGGCTGCGTCGCGAGCAGCAGGCGGTAGGGGCGTAGCCCCACCAGCAGCGAAATCACCGTCATTGCGCCCATCGCCCACAGCCACGGCCAGAGGCTGGCCGGCGGCAAGGCGGCCGGGAGCACCGGCTTCAGCATCACCATCAGCAGTTTTTCAAACAGCAGCCCCATTATTCCGCCGGTCAGCGCGGACAGAATCAGCAGCATCAGCCACTGGCCGACAATCAGCTTGCGCAGCTGCGCCCTGCCCGCCCCCAGGGTTTTGAGGATCGCCACCAGGTCGTAACGGCTGCGGCAGTAATGCCCCATCGCCACGGCAACCGCCGCCACCGCCAGCAGCAGGGTCAACAGTGCCGAAAGCAGCAGGAACTGCTGAGAACGCTCAAGAGATTTACCGAGCGCCCCTTCGTCCTGCTCCAGCCCGTACCAGCGGTGCTCTGGTTTGAGCTGCGGCAGAAGCCATTTTTCGTACGCGTCAAGCTGGGCAGGCGTGCCGCCAAACTTATAGCGCCAGGTGACGCGGCTGCCCGGCTGAACAGCATGGGTTGCCGCAACATCCGCGGTGTTCATCAGCAGGCGCGGCGCAAGCTGGAAGGGGTTAAAGCCGGAATCGGGCTCCTGCACCACTTCCCCGGCGATTTTCAGCGTGGCGTCACCGACGTCGATACTGTCGCCGGGTTTCAGGTTCAGAAGCGCCATCAGACGTGATGCCAGCAGCACCGTGCCGGGCTTGGGCTTCAGCCCGGGCGGGCTGGTCTGCAGTTCGCCGTACATCGGGTAGATATCATCGACGGCTTTAACGCTGGCGAGCTGCGGCGTGTCGCCCGCAAAGGTCATGGTCTGGAAGCTTATCTGCTCCCCCACCTTCAGCCCTTCTTTACGCGCCTCTGCAATCCAGCCCGACGGCACCGGGCGGGAGCTTTGCAGCGCCCGGTCCCCCGCCATAAACTCCCGGCTCTGCTGGCTGAGCCCTTTTTCCATGCGGTCGCTGACGCTGCCGAGCGCCAGCACGCAGGCCACCGCCAGGCTTAGCGCCAGCCAGACAATCAGCAGCGAGGGCGAGCGCCACTCGCGCCAGAACCAGCGGGTAATCATGCCTCCTCCTGAAGAATACCGTTCACCAGCCGCAGGCGACGGTCGCAGCGGGCGGCGAGCTGAGGATCGTGGGTCACGAGGATCAGCGTGGTGCCGTGCTCGCGGTTGAGCGAAAACAGCAGGTCGGCAATTTTGTCGCCGGTTTTACGGTCAAGGTTACCGGTGGGCTCATCGGCAAACAGGACTTCGGGACGACCGTTAAACGCCCGCGCCAGCGCCACGCGCTGCTGCTCACCGCCGGAAAGCTGTGCGGGAAGGTGGTCGAGACGCTTGCCCAGACCGAGCTGCTCCAGCAGCGCCTTCGCGTGCGCCCGGCTTTCACGGCTGTTTTCACCGCGAAGCAGCGCCGGGAGTTCGACGTTTTCAAGCGCGTTCAGGGTCGGGATCAGCATGAAAGACTGGAAGACAAAACCAACGTGACGCGCGCGCAGCGCGGCCCGCGCCTCTTCATCAAGCTGATGCAGCGGTTGCCCGACCAGATGGACCTCGCCGCTGCTGCCGTCGTCCAGACCGGCCAAAATCGCCAGCAGCGTGGACTTACCGGAGCCGGATTCGCCAATCAGCGCGATGGTTTCAGCGCGTTTGACAACGAGTTCAACTCCAGTAAGGATGGAAAGCTCGTGTTCCCCCTGACCGACGGACTTCTTAAGATGATGAACTTCAACACTGTTTTCCGCTGGCATTTGCCCTTCCTGTTTTTGATTCTGATGACCTTCCGCGCGGCGGCAGCGGACACGTTACTGGTTCTCGGCGACAGCCTGAGCGCAGGCTATCGCATGGCGGCCAGCGCGGCCTGGCCCGCGCTGCTCAACGACAAATGGCAGAGCAAGACGTCGGTAATCAACGCCAGCATCAGCGGCGATACCTCGCAGCAGGGCCTGTCGCGCCTGCCTGCGCTGCTCAAACAGCATCAGCCTCGCTGGGTGCTGGTGGAGCTTGGCGGTAACGATGGATTGCGCGGTTTCCAGCCTCAGCAAACCGAGCAAACGCTGCGCACCATTTTGCAGGACATTAAGGCGGCAAACGCCCAGCCGCTGCTGATGCAAATTCGCCTGCCCGCCAACTACGGTCGTCGGTATAATGAAGCCTTTAGCGCGATCTACCCTAAGCTTGCCAAAGAGTTTGATATTCCGCTGCTGCCATTTTTCATGGAAGAGGTCTATCTCAAACCCCAGTGGATGCAAGACGACGGGATCCACCCCAATCGCGATGCTCAGCCGTTTATTGCCGACTGGATGGCAACGCGGCTGGCTCCTTTAGTTAAACATGACTCCTGATTAAGCGGAGATCCTGACAGGTAAAGTTATGCAAAAATCGGTCTTAATTACAGGATGTTCCAGTGGAATCGGCCTGGAAAGCGCGCTCGAACTGAAGCGCCAGGGGTTTCGGGTGCTGGCGGCCTGTCGCAAACCCGACGATGTCGAACGCATGAATGGGCTGGGCTTTACCGGCGTGCTGCTGGATATGGACTCGCCGGAGAGCGTTGAACGTGCCGCCGATGAAGTGATCGCGCTGACCGACAATCGTCTGTACGGGCTCTTTAACAATGCCGGCTACGGCGTGTATGGTCCGCTGGATACGCTCTCCCGCGAAACGCTGGAGAAACAGTTTTCGACCAACTTCTTCGGCGTGCATCAGCTCACCATGCGTCTGCTCCCCGCGATGCTGCCGCACGGTGAAGGGCGCATCGTGATGACATCGTCAGTGATGGGGCTGATTTCCACTCCGGGCCGCGGCGCCTACGCCGCCAGCAAATATGCGCTGGAGGCCTGGTCCGACGCCCTGCGCATGGAGCTGCGCCACAGCGGCATCAAGGTCAGCCTGATTGAACCCGGTCCGATCCGCACCCGCTTTACCGAAAACGTGAACCAGACGCAGGCGGATAAGCCGGTCGAGAACCCCGGCATTGCCGCACGTTTTACCCTCGGGCCAGAGGCGGTGGTGGCCAAAGTGCGCCATGCTTTTGAGAGCGAACATCCCAAAATGCGCTATCCGGTAACGCTGGTCACCCACGCCGTAGGCTGGTTAAAGCGCCTGCTGCCGGGCCGGATGATGGACAAAATTTTGCACGGTTGAGTTGAAGCGACGACGCTCATCCCCATGTAAAGAACAAACCGACAAAAGAGAAAGCCGCATGTCCGTACAGAATATCGTCAATATTACAGAAGCTAACCTGCAACAGACCCTTGAACAGTCGATGACCAAACCGGTCCTGTTCTACTTCTGGTCTGAACGCAGCCAACACTGCCTGCAGCTGACGCCGGTGCTGGAAAGCCTTGCTGCCCAGTACAACGGTCAGTTCATTCTCGCCAAGCTGGACTGTGACGCCGAGCCGATGGTGGCGTCTCAGTTTGGTCTGCGCGCCATCCCAACCGTCTATCTGTTCCAGAACGGTCAGCCCGTTGACGGCTTCCAGGGGCCGCAGCCGGAAGAGGCGATTCGCGCCCTGCTGGATAAAGTGCTGCCGCGCGAAGAAGAGCTGAAAGCGCAGGAAGGCATGGCGCTGATGCAGGAAGGTAAATACGACGAAGCGCTGCCGCTGCTCAAAGAGGCGTGGCAGCTGTCGAATCAGAATAGCCAGATCGGCCTGCTGCTTGCGGAAACGCAGATCGCCCTGCACCGTTCAGAAGACGCGGAAGCCGTACTCAAAACGGTTCCGCTGCAGGATCAGGACACCCGCTATCAGGGTCTGGTCGCACAAATTGAGCTGCTGAAACAGGCCGCGGACACCCCGGAAATTCAGCAGCTGCAGCAGCAGGTTGCCGACAACCCGGCCGATGCCGCGCTGGCAAGCCAGCTGGCGCTGCAGCTGCACCAGGTGGGGCGTAACGAAGAGGCGCTGGAGCTGCTGTTCAGCCACCTGCAAAAAGACCTGGCAGCCGCAGACGGTCAGGCACGTAAGATGTTCCAGGAAATTCTGGCCGCGCTGGGCACCGGAGACGCGCTGGCGTCGAAGTATCGTCGTCAGCTGTACGCGTTGCTCTACTAACAAAAAAATGCCCGGTGGCACTAACGCTTACCGGGCCTACAAAACAGGCTTAACCCGTTTTCTTTAATTGCGTCACCACCAGCTGGTGACGCGCGTTGTAGAACTTCCGATAGGTCAGGTAGCAGGCAATGATGGTTGACAGGCTTGCCGTGGAAAGCAGCATAAATGTCACCATGATCTGATATTTAATCGCTTTTACCGGATCGATACCGGCAAAAATCAGCCCCGACATCATGCCCGGCAGGCTCACCAGCCCCACCGTTTTGGCTGAATCGACCGTTGGGATCAGCGATGAGCGAATGCTCTCACGAATCAGCCGCGCCGAGGCTACTTTAGGCGTCGCTCCCAGGCTTAATTTCTCCTGTAGCTGCTGCTGTTCACTGCTGAAGCGCTGGCCGAGATTGTTATAACACAGCCCAACGGCCACCATGGCGTTCCCCGCAATCATCCCGGAGATAGGGATAACCTGCATCGGCGTAAAGGCAATCGAGCCGGAGAGCACCAGAACTGCCAGCGTGAGCGCCGTCCCGGTGGTAATGGCGATAAACGACGAGATAAACGCCTTATCAATATATTTACTGCGCTTTTTCGCATTCCACGCCGCGTTGAAACAGATAAAGAGCACCATCAGCAGCGTCAGCACCGCGTGGTTGACGTTGAAAATATACTTCAGTACATAGCCGACGATGATGAGCTGAACCACCGCGCGGCAGATACTCCACACAATATCTTTTTCCAGCCCCAGCTTTTCCCGGTAGCTGACCACAATCGCAATCAGCACCAGCACCATCGAAAACGCCAGTGATTCATTGGTAATGTTATGCTCACCCACGGTTAGCCTCCTGCATTTTCCCGCCGTGCGGCTGAAGCGTAATCACGTCATCCGCATGGGTTATTTCATTAGCGTCGTGCGTCACCCACAGCACGGCAATATTTTGCTCCCGGGCGTAGCGATGAATAATCTCGTTAACGTTGCGTTTGTTGAGGTCATCGAGCGCGCTGGTAATTTCATCCAGCAAAAGCACCTTCGGTAAAAACTGCAGGTTGCGGATCAGCGAGACGCGCTGCTTTTCTCCGCCCGACAGCGCAGTGATGGATTTGGTTAACGTCTCCTGCGCCAGGCCAAAGCGGGCCAGATCGCTGATAAACTTTTCCGGCTCCGGCGTTTTATTGCGGATTTGCCACGGGAAAATCAGGTTGTCATAAACCGTATCGCCAAAAAGCGCGGGCGTTTGCACGCAGTAGGAGACCTGCTGGCGGTAGCTTTCCGGGGAAAGCGACGCGATATCCTGTCCTTCAAACAGAAGGGTGCCCTCCGTCGGGCTGAGGAGTGAGGCCACAATTTTCAGCAGCGTGCTTTTACCGCAGCCTGAAGGGCCCGTGATTAATTTAAACTCGCCCGGCGACAGGCTAAACCCGACGTGCTGAAGAATAATGTTTTCTCCGGCACGAAATCCAATATCCCTGAGATGTAATAGTTCTTTTTTATCGTTCATTACGCTTCCGTTAACCGCTTCGTGTAATAACCGCCTGTAGCATAATCCTTTCGTGCGCACAGAGCGAATAGCCTCACGCTAAAGCAAGTGTTAAACTTTTTGTTTGTCATTTGTCTCCACCATCACTACAGGAAGTAAGCAGCATGGCACATATCTTTTATGAGTTTCCTTCCCTGAAGCCTGGTGTTCCTGATGTCGAAACATTAATGGAAGTCATCAAATCTTCGGAACTCACGCGTTTTGTCATTGGTGCAGAGGTGGTGGATTTTGTTAAGAAGGCGCTCATCGTGAACACCACGATTGGCAGTTTCAAAAATTGCTATTTCGCCTTCGACAACGGGACACACTTCCTGGAATTTGACGGCAAGGGAAAATCAAAACGTTTCAATGAAGTACCCGACTGGTTCGTCTCTCCGGCTGAATTTTCTCGTACCCAGTGGCTTATCAACCACGATCTTGCGGATGTAAAGGCCACCCAATTCATTGACGTGCTGATGTCCTACCCGCTGAAAGAGCGCCGTGCGCACTGTAATTTGTTATTCGGACTGGAGCTGGAAAAGGTGAATGCGGTTCCGGCCGCAGCGTCAGCCGCAGGGAAAATCGGCAATAAAAACGGCAAAACGACCAAACCGCGCGTGACCGATCTGGGATCGTTTGAATTGTTCAGCCAGTTCTTTGCGCGCATGAAAACCGCCGTGCTGGCCGATGAGTTCCCTACTCTGCAGGTCCTGACGGGCATGGATAACCTGACTAAAGCGCCGCATAATTTAAAGCAGGGTATCAGGACGTGGTTCAAGGCCATCGCGGGCGACCTTCCTCCCAATAACAAGCGCGTAGAAGCGGGGAATGCCGTTCTGTTCTGCGCCCCTATCCGCGAACAGATCCAGCGTATCGAAGCGCTGGGGCTGGAGAAGTACTACCAGGGATTATCCAAAGCCATTGCCGAAGCGGGTGATGGATTCATCTCTGACTTTACCTATACTTACGAGCAATAAACACACACATCTCTCGTCACAGCATGCAAAACAGGAGGTTTTTATGCTTATCGTTGTTCCTGTCCTTATTTTCGTTGCGCTGGTTATCGTGGGCGCAGGCGTCAAAATTGTCCCTCAGGGTTATCAGTGGACCGTGGAGCGTTTCGGTCGCTACACCAATACCCTCCAGCCAGGCTTAAGCCTGATTGTTCCGTTCATGGACCGCATTGGTCGCAAGATCAACATGATGGAACAGGTACTGGACATTCCTTCTCAGGAGATCATCTCCAAGGATAACGCCAACGTCACCATCGACGCCGTCTGTTTTATTCAGGTGATTGATGCGCCGAAAGCGGCCTATGAGGTCAGCAACCTGGAGCTGGCGATCGTCAACCTGACGATGACCAACATCCGTACCGTGCTCGGCTCGATGGAGCTGGACGAGATGCTTTCCCAGCGCGACAGCATCAATACCCGCCTGCTGCACATTGTCGATGAGGCAACGAACCCGTGGGGGATCAAGGTCACCCGTATTGAGATCCGCGACGTGCGTCCGCCGGCTGAGCTGATCGCCTCCATGAACGCCCAGATGAAAGCCGAGCGAACCAAGCGCGCTTACATTCTTGAAGCCGAAGGGGTGCGTCAGGCGGAGATCCTCAAAGCGGAAGGGGAAAAACAGTCGCAGATCCTGAAAGCGGAAGGCGATCGTCAGTCCGCGTTTTTACAGGCAGAAGCGCGTGAACGTTCGGCAGAAGCGGAAGCCCGCGCCACTCAGATGGTGTCCGAGGCAATCGCCGCAGGTGACATCCAGGCCGTGAACTACTTTGTCGCGCAAAAATATACCGATGCGCTGAAAGAGATAGGCTCCGCGAACAACAGCAAAGTGGTGATGATGCCGCTGGAAGCCAGCAGCCTGATGGGCTCTATCGCCGGTATTGCCGAGCTGATTAAAGACAGTGGAAACGAGCGTAAAAAATGATTGAGCTGATTGTTGCACATCCTCACGCCTTCTGGCTAAGCCTCGGCGGCTTATTGCTGGCGGCGGAGATGCTGGGCGGCAACGGCTACCTGCTCTGGAGCGGTGTTGCCGCCGTCATTACGGGCCTTCTGGTCTGGATCCTTCCCCTGGACTGGGCGTGGCAGGGCGCACTGTTTGCCGTGCTCACGCTGGTGGCCGCGTGGCAGTGGTGGCGCTGGCTAAACCGGCGGGTTAACGAGCAAAAACCGCTGGACGCGCACCTTAACCAGCGCGGACAGCAGATTGTCGGCAAGCGTTTTACGCTCGACACCGCGCTGGTAAACGGGCGCGGGCACATGCGGGTGGGCGACAGCTCGTGGCCGGTGGTCGCCGACGACGACCTCAGCGCCGGCACGCGGGTTGAGGTCATTGCGGTGGAAGGCATTACCCTGCGGGTGAAAGCCTGCTAAGCAGAAGCCTTACGATGACAGCAGCCGGCAAGATTGTCGATAATCGGGCAGTCGGCGCTGTCATCCCCCGGACAGGATTCCGCGAGCTGCAGCAGCTGTTCGCGCATCGCCTGCAGCTCGAGAATATGGCGTTCGATCTCGGCCACTTTTTCCAGCGTGCGTTTTTTCACGTCGGCGCTGTGACGCTTCGGATCGTTGAACAGGTTAACCAGCTCGCCGCACTCTTCCAGGTTAAAACCGACCTGTCTTGCCTGACGCAGCAGCGTCAGCTCATCAATATGCAGTTTCGTGTAGCTGCGGTAGCCGTTTTCGCTGCGCAGCGGTGGCGTCACAAGCCCCTTCTCTTCATAAAAGCGGATTGCCTTGCTGGTTAAGCCGGTTTTTTTTGCCACGTCACTGATATTCACATTTCCCCCTTGACCTTCCCCTTGATGGAAGGTTTAACCTTCATAACAGTTAGCGAAAAGCGTTACTCCGGTCAACTACTGACCAGTTCATTATACGGGAGTTTTGTTATGTCTCACACTATCGACCTGACGCTGGACGGCCTCTCATGCGGCCACTGTGTCAAACGCGTTAAAGAAAGCCTGGAACAGCGCCCTGACGTTGAAAGCGCTGATGTGACTATCGATCATGCCGCCGTCACCGGCAGCGCCAGCGCGGATGCGCTGATCGATACCATCAAGCAGGCCGGCTACGGGGCGGAGTTAAGCCACCCAAAGGCTAAACCGCTGGCAGAGTCATCATCCCCGTCGGAAGCGCTGACAGCGGCCACTCCTGAGCTTCCGGCTGCTGATGATATTGACGACAGCCAACAGCTGCTGATCAACGGCATGAGCTGCGCCAGCTGCGTCTCCCGGGTACAAAACGCCTTGCAGGCCGTACCGGGCGTCGCGCAGGCACGGGTAAACCTCGCGGAGCGCACTGCGCTGGTGATGGGCAGCGCCTCCGCCGCAGAGTTAGTGCAGGCCGTTGAGAAAGCGGGCTACGGCGCGGAGGCCATCGAAGATGATGCCGAGCGCCGCGAGCGCCAGCAGGAAACGGCTATCGCCACAATGAAGCGCTTCCGCTGGCAGGCGATCGTCGCTCTGCTGGTCGGGGTGCCGGTCATGGTGTGGGGCATGATGGGTGACAACATGATGGTCACCGCTGACAACCGCACGCTGTGGCTGGTGATTGGTCTGATTACCCTTGCGGTGATGGTTTTTGCAGGCGGGCATTTCTATACCAGCGCCTGGAAGAGCCTGAAAAACCGCACCGCGACGATGGATACCCTGGTCGCTCTCGGGACCGGCGCGGCGTGGCTCTATTCGATGAGCGTGAACGTCTGGCCCCAGTGGTTCCCGATGGAGGCGCGGCATCTCTATTATGAAGCCAGCGCGATGATTATCGGCCTGATTAACCTGGGCCATATGCTGGAAGCCCGCGCCCGCCAGCGCTCCTCGAAAGCGCTGGAACGATTGCTTGATTTAACCCCGCCGACGGCCCGCGTGGTCACGGACGAGGGGGAAAAGAGCGTCCCGCTGGCGGAAGTTCAGCCCGGCATGACGCTGCGCCTGACGACGGGCGATCGCGTTCCCGTTGACGGTAAGATAACCCAGGGCGAAGCCTGGCTGGATGAAGCGATGCTGACCGGCGAGCCCATTCCCCAGCAGAAATCAGACGGCGACGCCGTTCATGCGGGTACGGTGGTGCAGGACGGCAGCGTGCTGTTTACCGCCAGCGCCGTCGGCAGCCACACGACGCTGTCGCGTATTATCCGCATGGTGCGTCAGGCCCAGAGCAGCAAGCCGGAAATTGGCCAGCTTGCAGACAAAATCTCGGCCATTTTTGTGCCGGTGGTGGTAGGCATTGCCCTGTTGAGCGCGGCTATCTGGTATTTCTTCGGCCCCGCACCGCAGATTGTTTACACCCTGGTGATCGCCACCACGGTGCTGATCATCGCCTGTCCTTGCGCCCTTGGCCTGGCGACGCCGATGTCGATTATCTCCGGCGTAGGCCGCGCGGCCGAATTTGGCGTACTGGTGCGGGATGCGGATGCGCTGCAGCGGGCCAGCACCCTGGACACGCTGGTGTTTGATAAAACCGGCACGCTGACCGAAGGCAAACCGCAGGTGGTCGCCGTCCACACCGTGGACATTACGGAAGAGGAGGCGCTGCGCCTCGCCGCCGCGCTGGAGCAAGGCTCAAGCCATCCGCTGGCGCGCGCCATTCTCGATAAAGCGAATGCTTCTGCCCTGCCGCAGGTCAGCAATTTCCGCACCCTGCGCGGGCTCGGCGTCAGCGGTGAAGCAGAAGGCCACGCGCTGCTGCTGGGTAACCAGGCATTGCTCAATGAAAACGGTATTGATACCGCCGCGCTGGAAAGCGAGCTGAAGGCGCAGGCGTCTCAGGGCGCCACGCCGGTTCTGCTGGCGATAGATGGCAAAGCCGCCGCGCTGCTGGCCGTGCGCGATCCGCTTCGCCAGGACAGCGTGGACGCCCTGCAGCGTCTGCACCGTGCGGGCTATCGTCTGGTGATGCTGACCGGGGACAATGCGACAACGGCCAACGCCATCGCGAAAGAAGCCGGAATTGATGAGGTCATTGCAGGCGTGCTGCCGGACGGTAAAGCGGACGCCATCAAGAAGCTGCAAAGCCAGGGTCGTCAGGTGGCGATGGTCGGCGACGGCATCAACGATGCCCCGGCGCTGGCCCAGGCGGACGTGGGGATTGCCATGGGTGGCGGGAGCGATGTCGCCATCGAAACCGCTGCGATTACGCTGATGCGCCATAGCCTGATGGGCGTTGCCGACGCGCTGGCCATTTCAAAAGCCACGCTGCGCAACATGAAGCAGAACTTACTGGGAGCGTTCGTCTATAACACCCTCGGTATCCCAATCGCGGCCGGGATTTTATGGCCGCTGACCGGCACGCTGCTTAACCCGGTGGTCGCGGGCGCGGCGATGGCGCTCTCCTCCATTACCGTGGTGAGCAACGCCAACCGCCTGCTGCGCTTTAAACCGAAGGATTGAACCTTGTACCCGTACGCGCTAGCATGAACCTTTCCATTCATGGAGCGCGTATGGGTCTGTTTAATCGTATAAAAGCATCGTTTCGCGCCCTCTTTCCTCGCCGTTATGCCTGGCCCGGTCTGGATATCTCTCTCCCCGGCGGGCAGCACCTGCACCTGGTCGGCAGCATTCATATGGGTACGCAGGATATGTCTCCCCTGCCACCCGGGCTGATTAAACTGCTGAAACGCGCCGACGCGCTGGTCGTTGAGGCGGACATTTCGGGTCAGGAGTCGCCGTTTGCCGGGCTGGAAAGCGATCTCAGCCTGGCGGAACGTCTGGATGATGCCCGTCTTGCCGAACTGACGCGCGTCGCGGATGAAACCGGCGTGTCGCTCTCCATGATTGACACCCTGCCGCTCTGGCAAATTGCGATGGTGCTGCAGGCCACGCAGGCGCAGCGTCTGGGACTGCGCGGTGACTACGGCATTGATTACCAGCTGCTGAACGCGGCAAGGGCGCGCAGCCTGCCCATCATCGAGCTGGAAGGGACGGACAGCCAGATTGCGCTTTTGCGCCAGCTTCCCGACGACGGACTGATGCTGCTGGATGATACGTTGGCCCACTGGCACACCAACGCGCGCCTGCTGCAGACCATGATTGGCTGGTGGCTGGACGCGCCGCCTGAGGACGGTAAGCTGGCGTTACCGTCGACGTTCAGCGAATCGCTGTATGATGTGCTGATGAACGCGCGCAACAAAGCCTGGCGGCAGACGCTGCACGCTTTGCCCGCGGGGCATTACGTGGTGGCGGTTGGGGCGTTACATTTATACGGAGAAGGGAATTTGCCGTCACTGTTGAAATAAAAAAATGGCCAATATTTCTATTGGCCCGTCAAAGAGGAATTTCATCGTTTTTATTATGCCGAAGGAGACCTTCGGTTGAGCCGATTGTCGCTCAAAGTGACCATCACTGCCAATACTATTGCGCAAGATGGTGCTATTTTTTAGACAAACGTCAGGCGTATGCTGATGGCATGATTTGTCTGTCGTAAGAAGGATAGCTATGACTCCCGCCGTTAAATTACTCGAAAAAAACAACATTTCTTTCCGGATCCACACTTACGATCACGATCCGAATGAGACTAACTTTGGTGATGAAGTGGTGCGCAAGCTGGGCCTGAACGCGGACCAGGTTTATAAAACGCTGCTGGTGGCGGTGAATGGCGATATGAAACACCTCGCCGTCGCGGTTACTCCGGTGGCGGGGCAGCTGGATCTGAAGAAAGTCGCCAAAGCGCTGGGGGCGAAGAAGGTGGATATGGCGGATCCGATGGTGGCGCAGCGCACTACGGGCTACCTGGTGGGCGGGATCAGTCCGCTCGGGCAGAAAAAACGCCTGCCGACGCTGATTGATGCCCCTTCACAAGAGTTTGAAACCATCTTTATATCCGGCGGCAAACGCGGGCTGGATATCGAGCTGTCGGCGGGCGACCTGGCGAAAATGCTGGACGCGAAGTTTGCGGATATTGCGCGGCGGGATTGAGAAAATTGCCCGGTAGCGGCTGCGAGGTAAAAGCAAAACGGTAACAGGCGTTACCGTTTTTTGTGTTCGCGCCCTCTCCCGGTGGGAGAGGGTTGGGGTGAGGGCATCAGGCCGCACAACGCTACTGCCAGCTCACCTCACCTTTCGGCTCGTAGGCATTCACGTCAATCGGCGAATTCTGCTCGATAAACTGCTTCAGCACTTCCGCATCAATAAAGCCGGTATTCACGTATCCCGGTTTGTTATCGATATGCGGATAGCCGTCGCCGCCGGTGGCGTTAAAGCTTAACGTCGCCAGACGGTAAGTCTTAGCCGGATCAACCGGTTCGCCTTTGATCTTCAGGTCGTTAAGCTTGCCGTCTTTCGCCACAAAGCTGACGTTGGCAAACTGCGGATAGGCCCCGGAATCCGGCTTCATCTGCGCCACGGCGGTCAGGTAGTCGATCACCTCTTTCCCGCTCATATCCGCATAGACCACCACGTTGCCGAACGGCTGCACCTTCAGGACGTCTTTATATGTGATGTTTCCGCCTTCGATAGAGTCACGAATACCGCCGCCGCTCATCACGCCAAAGTCAGCGCCGGTGCGCGCCATTTGCGCCGCCAGCACCAGGTGGCCCATGTTGGTCTGCACGAAGCGAACTTTACTGCGGTCCCCCTCCAGACGACCGTTCAGCGTGCCGATTTTCACGTCCAGCTGCGCCTTGCCTTTGTTCTGGAACGGCGTCAGCAGGGAGAGCATCTGCTGGTTTTCAGCGATCTCTGGCGTGTAGAGTACGCGCTCACTTTTCCCGTCCGGGTAGGTGACTTTCTTCTTCAGGTTGACCGGGATGAGCTGATAATGAACCAGCTTCATTTCGCCGTTACGGAACTCGAAATCCGCCCGGCCGACGTATTTGCCCCACTCGTGCGCCTGAACAATCCAGATACCGTTCTGACGGTCCGGCGCGCACGGCGTGCCCGGCACGTAGTCCACCTGCTTTTTGTTCTCCGAGGCCATGCACACCGGATCCTGTGAGTGACCGCCCACAATCATTGCCAGCGAGCCCGCAGGCAGGCTGCGCGCCATTTCCACGTCGCCGGGCGCGTTAGAGCCGTGCTCGCCGTTGTCGTAGTGCCCCATATGCGTGGTGGCGATAATCACGTCCGGCTTCTCGTTTTGCTGCAGCTCCTGGATTACCAGCTTCGCTTCGTCTGCCGGTTTGCGGAATTCGATATCGGTAAAGAACTCGGGGTTGCCAATTTTCGCCGTATCGTCGGTGGTTAAACCAATGACCGCAATTTTCAGATCCTGGCGCTTAAACAGCGCCCACGGCTTGAACAGGCGTTCGCCGGTGCTTTTCTGGTAAATATTGGCGGAGAGGAAGGGAAATTTGGCCCATTTTTCCTGCTGACGCAGTACGGTCAGCGGATTATCGAATTCGTGGTTACCCACGGCCATCGCGTCGTAGCCAATCAGGTTCATGCCGCGAAAATCAGGTTCCGCGTCCTGTAAATCGGATTCCGGCACGCCGGTATTGATATCGCCTCCCGACAGCAGCAGCACGCTGCCCCCCTGGGCCGCCACCTCTTTACGAATTCCGTCCACCAGCGTTTTTTGTGCCGACAGTCCATATTCGCCGTATTCGCTGCGCCAGAAATGACCGTGGTGATCGTTGGTATGCAGAATGGTGATTTTATAGGTTTTGTCTTTTTCATACGCCTGCGCGGGCAGGCTTACCAGGCCCCATGCGGCGATGAGCGCCAGCGCGACGCCCCGCTTCATTAACTTCATCTTCTCTCTCCCTGACCAATAGACAAAGGCAAAAATTACAGTGACTAACAAGAATAGACAAATAAGTTTTCAGAATTGCGACTTTCTTCAAATGTCCCGGGCGGGTATGTTAGTCGGATAATAATTACACCCTGCATCTCTAATAACGAAAAACGTGGTACTTCTCTCTATGGCAATCAGTGAATCAACCCAGCCCGTTTCGGGCGCGCCGGCGTCGCGCACCTCCTTTAAAGTCTTAGGCGCAATCAGTCTCTCGCACCTGCTCAACGACATGATCCAGTCGTTGATTCTGGCCATTTATCCGCTGCTGCAGTCCGAGTTCTCACTCACCTTCGTGCAGATCGGGATGATCACCCTGACCTTCCAGCTGGCTTCCTCACTACTGCAGCCGGTGGTCGGCTACTGGACGGATAAATATCCGATGCCGTGGTCGCTGCCGATAGGCATGTGCTTCACCCTAAGCGGGCTGGTGCTGCTGGCCATGGCGGGGAGCTTTGAAGCCGTGCTGATTGCCGCCGCGCTGGTGGGCACCGGCTCGTCCGTTTTCCATCCGGAGTCTTCCCGCGTGGCGCGCATGGCCTCCGGGGGACGTCACGGCCTGGCGCAGTCGCTGTTCCAGGTAGGCGGTAACTTCGGTAGCTCTCTGGGCCCGCTGCTGGCCGCGGTGATTATTGCCCCTTACGGTAAAGGCAACGTGGCCTGGTTTGTGCTGGCCGCGCTGCTGGCGATCATCGTGCTGGCGCAGATCAGCCGCTGGTATGCCGCTCAGCATCGCGTGAATAAAGGTAAACCAAAAGCGAAGGTTATCAATCCCCTGCCGCGCAACAAGGTTATCCTGGCGGTTTCCGTGCTGCTGGTACTGATTTTCTCGAAATACTTCTATATGGCGAGCATCAGCAGCTATTACACCTTTTATCTGATGCAAAAATTCGGATTATCGGTACAGAATGCGCAGATCCACCTGTTTGCCTTCCTGTTCGCCGTCGCGGCCGGTACGGTTATTGGCGGGCCTGTGGGGGATAAGATTGGTCGTAAATATGTCATTTGGGGCTCTATCCTCGGCGTGGCGCCGTTTACCCTTATTTTGCCGTACGCTAGCCTTGAATGGACGGGGATTTTAACCGTGATCATTGGTTTTATCCTCGCATCCGCCTTTTCCGCCATTCTGGTCTATGCCCAGGAACTGCTGCCTGGCCGTATCGGTATGGTTTCCGGGCTCTTTTTCGGTTTCGCCTTCGGCATGGGCGGGCTGGGCGCGGCGGTGTTGGGTATGGTGGCGGATCACACCAGCATCTTCCTGGTTTATAAAATCTGCGCTTTCCTGCCACTTCTTGGGATGTTGACCATATTCCTGCCTGATAACCGTCATAAAGCGTAAATTACGGGTAGCCAAAGTTTAACTTTGGCTACCTGATACCCTGATGCCATAAGGGTTTCTTCTTCTTCCCCTCGCTGAATTTATCAAAACGCGCTTTTTTACGTGCATATTGCTGTTTTATTCAAACTTCAACAATAATTCATAAACATAAGGGTAAAAATTGTCATAAACTATTACTCGGTTTTTTGGTTTTCGCCAAAAAGGAACACCCACAACGAAAGGAGACGGAATGCACCACGCCACACCGCTTATCACCACCATTGTTGGTGGACTTGTGCTCGCTTTTATCCTCGGCATGATTGCCAATAAGCTGCGTATTTCTCCTCTTGTCGGCTATCTGTTAGCGGGTGTACTGGCGGGACCGTTTACGCCAGGCTTCGTGGCGGATACCAAGCTGGCCCCTGAGCTGGCGGAATTGGGCGTGATTCTGCTGATGTTTGGCGTCGGCCTGCATTTCTCCCTGAAGGATTTGATGGCGGTAAAGTCGATCGCCATACCGGGAGCGATCGCCCAGATAGGGGTGGCGACGCTGCTGGGGATGGCGCTTTCGGCGGTGCTGGGCTGGTCGTTAATGACCGGTATCGTATTTGGGCTGTGTCTCTCAACCGCCAGTACCGTGGTGCTGCTGCGCGCGCTTGAGGAGAGACAGCTGATAGACAGCCAGCGCGGGCAAATCGCGATAGGCTGGCTGATTGTTGAAGACCTGGTGATGGTCCTGACGCTGGTGCTGCTGCCCGCCGTCGCCGGGATGATGGAAAAAGACAACGTCGGCATGGCATCGCTGGCGCTGGATATGAGTATCACCATCGGTAAGGTGGTGGCGTTTATCGCCATCATGATGCTGGTGGGACGCCGTCTGGTGCCGTGGATCATGTCCCGCAGCGCGGCAACCGGCTCACGCGAGCTGTTCACCCTCTCCGTGCTGGCGCTGGCGCTGGGAATCGCGTTTGGTGCCGTTGAGCTGTTTGATGTCTCCTTTGCCCTGGGCGCGTTCTTCGCCGGGATGGTGTTGAACGAATCCGAGCTGAGCCACCGTGCGGCGCACGATACGCTGCCGCTGCGCGATGCGTTTGCCGTGCTGTTCTTCGTCTCCGTCGGGATGCTGTTCGACCCGCTGGTGCTGATCCAGCAGCCGCTGGCCGTGCTGGGCACGCTGGCGATCATCATCTTTGGTAAGTCGCTCGCCGCCTTCTTCCTGGTGAGAATGTTCGGCCACTCTCCGCGCACGGCGTTGACCATCGCCGCCAGCCTGGCGCAGATCGGTGAGTTCGCCTTTATTCTGGCCGGTCTGGGCATGGCCCTGAACCTGCTGCCGCAGGCGGGACAAAACCTGGTGCTGGCAGGGGCGATCCTGTCGATTATGCTGAACCCGGTGCTCTTTGCCCTGCTGGAAAAATACCTCGATAAAACCGAAACGCTGGAAGAACAGACGCTCGAAGAGGCCATCGAAGAAGAGAAGCAGATCCCAGTGGATATTTGCAACCACGCCCTGCTGGTCGGCTTTGGCCGCGTGGGCAGCCTGCTCGGTGAGAAGCTAATGGCGCAGGGCATTCCGCTGGTGGTGATTGAGACCTCACGCACCCGCGTCGACGAGCTGCGCGAGCGCGGTATTCGTGCGGTGCTGGGCAATGCGGCAAACGAAGAGATCATGAATCTGGCGCATCTGGACTGCGCGCGCTGGCTGCTGCTGACCATACCTAACGGCTATGAAGCGGGCGAGATTGTGGCTTCCGCGCGCGCGAAGTGCCCAACGATTGAGATTATCGCCCGGGCGCACTATGACGACGAGGTGGAGTACATTACCGAGCGCGGGGCAGATAAGGTGGTGATGGGCGAGCGCGAGATTGCCAACACCATGCTGACGCTGCTGGAGAAACCGCCGGTTGAAGAGGCTGTGACGGGGTAGCTTGTGCGGTCTGGTCCCCTCACCCTGACCCTCTCCCACGGGGAGAGGGAATAAACACTAAAAACGGCAACCACAGGTTGCCGTTTTGCTTTTATCTGTCCCAGTAGGCCTCTTCGAGGCTGTCTTCCCGTTCCGGCAGCCCACGCGTTAAGCGCGGGGAGTGCTGGTTCAGCACCTGATAGCTCACGCGGTTGGCATATTTACACACCTGCGCCAGCGAGGAATAGGTCAGCCAGCTGAACTTGTGCTTGCTGGAGTTCGGCACGTTGGTTTTGTGGTAGGCGTTCGCGGTGATGTCGTGCAGCAGTGCGGCCAGCGCGCCGTCGCCCGCACCGTTGGTGTTCATGATCTTCTCCGGCCCGCCCATGTATGGCGCGATATGAGAGTAGATACGCAGCGGATTCAGGCAATCTTTGTAGCGCATGCCGCGGCTGAACTCGTACTGGTTGAACTCGGCAATCGCACCGGGCAGCAGCGGGTGCTGGGTTTTGCGCTTGCTCTCTTCTTCCGTGAAGCCCGCCATGTACAGCCCAACCGGGCCGGCGGTGCAGAGCACCAGATCAACCCAGTCCAGCGCTTTGTCAGACGCCAGCAGCGGATCGCTTTCGCCGGTCAGCGCTTCGGCCTCTTCTTCGTTCATTGCCAGAATCGAGACGTGCTCTTTCAGGAACGTCTGCCACCACTCCGGGTTATCGGCGATAACGAATTTCGTGCCCAGCGTCAGAACGACAGGCACGTTGTATTTCTTCGCGTACTCGATCGCTTTCATGGTCGCTTCCGGCATCGGCTCGCCCGGCTTACAGCGCACCAGGTAGGAGGTCAGCACCAGCGCCGAGGCGCCCGCAATCACCTCTTCCGGAATACTCTCGGCGCGCAGCTTGTTCATATGACCCGGGCTGATGGCAAAAGTACGCTCGCCGGAATCGCTAATCAGCGTAAAGCAGCGGCCAATAGGCCCGTCGACGCCCTGAAGGTAGTTCAGATCGGTACGGCTGGAGGTGTTGCAGAGATAGCGGTAGGCATAGCCACCGATTTCAATATTGCTGCACATCACGCCGAGCAGCACCGAGCGGTCGTCGGCCAGCACGGAGTAGTTATGCATGGTATTGCCGATGGTGCCACCGGCGAACTGATGGGTAATCAGGTTTTCGCGCACCAGCTCCTGGTACAGCGCTTCGGCAACGTCGTCCTCAATCACCAGCGAGTGACCGGCGCTCAGACCGTAACGGGCGACAAACGCATCATCCACTTTCGCTTCAATGTCCACCAGCGTCTGATCGATACCGACGACCCATGCCGCGCTGGTTTCGTTCTCAGGCTGGATTTGCTGCAGGAGCGGATCGCGGGCATCGACGGGGAAGTAGTGTTTGGATTTGCGTTTACCGGGAAATTTCATGGTCTGAACTGTACGAAGAATATGGGCCGGGAATGGTAGCACAAACCCGGCCCGGAGTGCGATCAGCGGCTGTTCGTTACCAGCGAGACCATCATGTCGATATGCTCAGGCGAGTCGTTAAGCGCCGGAATGTACTCGTACTTTTCGCCGCCAGCCTCAAGGAAAAATTCCCGGTTTTGCACCGCGATCTCTTCCAGCGTTTCCAGACAGTCGGCCGAGAAGCCCGGCGACATCACCTGAATATGCTTCACGCCCTTCTCACCCAGCATTTTGAGGGTTTCATCGGTGTACGGCGTCAGCCACGGCTCGCGGCCGAAGCGCGACTGGAAGGTCATCATCACCTTCTCCGGCGGCAGGCCAAGGGCGGAGACCAGCTCGCGCGTGGTATCGCGGCAGCGCTGCGGATAATCATCCCCTTCATTGGCGAAACGCTGCGGGATCCCGTGATAGGAAAGGAGCAGCAGATCCGGCTCGCCGTGCTTTTCAAACGACGCGCGCGCGCTGTTGGCAAGCGCCTGGATGTAGAGATCGTTATCCGCGTAGTCGCGAATAAAGGTCACGCCCGGAAGGCGGCGGCGGGTCGCCAGAATGCGGGCCAGCTCGTCCCAGACGGCGGCCACCGTCGAGCAGGAGTACTGCGGGTAGAGCGCCAGCACGACGATATGGTCCACGCCCTGCGCCAGCAGTGATTCCACCGCGCTTTCGAGGGACGGTTTTCCGTAGCTCATACCGAGCGCTACGGGCATATCCGGCAGGCGGGCGGCCAGCGCTTTTTCCTGGCGACGGCTGTAAACCATCAGCGGCGAGCCCTCTTCCATCCAGACGGACTGATAGAGTTTGGCGACGCGCGGAGAACGAATCGGCAGAATGACGCCACGCAGCAGCGGCCACCACAGCAGTCTCGGGAAATCCACGACGCGCGTGTCGCTTAAAAATTGTCGCAGGTAGCGTTTTACCGCGTCTGATGTAGGTGCTTCTGGAGTGCCCAGATTGGCAAGCAGGATGCCGGTTTTCGCCTGACTCATTCACGCCTCTTAACCATTTGATAGGTTGTCAATTGTAGCGGAAATGCGTTTAAACGAAACCCATTGCTGTAATAGGTAAGATGAGAATATTTCTCACCCGGAAGCCCGGGTGAGAGGCGCGCGATTAGCCGAGGATTTTTTCCAGCTCTGCACGTACGTCAGCCACGGCTTTGGTGCCGTCAACTTTGGCGTATTTGGTGTTACCCGCCTGCGCTTCTTTGGTGTAGTAGCCGATCAGCGGCGCGGTCATCTGATGGTATTCCACCAGGCGTTTACGCACGGTCTCTTCCTGATCGTCTTTACGGGTGGTCAGCTCTTCGCCGGTCACGTCGTCTTTGCCTTCAACCTTAGGTGGGTTGAATTTGATGTGGTAAACGCGGCCAGAAGCAGCGTGTACGCGACGGCCAACGATACGGTCAACGATCAGCTCGTCCGGCACGTCGAACTCCAGAACGTAGTCCACGTTGATGCCCGCTTCTTTCATGGCGTCAGCCTGAGGAATGGTGCGCGGGAAGCCGTCCAGCAGGAAACCGTTACGGCAGTCTTCCTGAGCAATGCGCTCTTTGACCAGAGCAATAACCAGCTCGTCGGTCACCAGCTTGCCTGCGTCCATGATGTCTTTCGCTTGTTTACCCAGCTCGGAGCCAGATTTAACAGCGGCGCGCAGCATGTCACCGGTGGAGATTTGCGGAATACCGTATTTCTCCATGATGAACTGAGCCTGAGTTCCTTTACCCGCGCCCGGAGCGCCAAGCAGAATAATACGCATTGCGAAAATCCCCTCAAAAGTCGTTTCAATTTTTCAAAAGCGCTAAACAATACCACCAGAACGGGCATCGCTCAAGGAAGGCGGGAAGGCTGAAACGGTTAACGAGGGGAGATTATTTGGGTTAGTACGGTCTGGTGCCCTCACCCCGGCCCTCTCCCACGGGAGAGGGAGAAGACCAGGGAAGGCGTGGTCAATTACGCCAGCAGCAGCGCATTCACACGTTTAATGAACAGGTTAGGATCTTCCAGCGTGCCGCGCTCGGCCAGCAGGGACTGATCCAACAGCAGCTCAACCCACTCGGCAAAGCGGTCATCGTCCTGGGTATCCGCCGCGCGTTTCACCAGAGGATGATCCGGATTAAGCTCAAAGATATATTTCACTTCCGGCATCGCCTGGCCCGCCGCAGCGAACAGTTTCGCCATCTGGGTGCTCATTTCGTCCGCATCGGTAGTGACAATCGCCGGGGTGTCGGTCAGACGGTGCGTGAAGCGCACCTCTTTCACGCGATCGCCCAGCAGAGTTTTCACGCGCTCAACGAACGGCTCCAGCGCCTTCTCGGCTTCTTTCGCGCTTTCGTCCACTTCATCGGCCAGCTTGTCGATGGATTCGTCGGCTTTGGCTACGGACTGGAACGCCTTACCGTCGAACTCGGTCAGGTAGTTCATCATCCACTCGTCGATGCGGTCAGAAAGCAGCAGCACTTCGATGCCTTTCTTGCGCAGCAGCTCCAGGTGCGGGCTGCTCTTCGCCGCCGCGTAGCTATCGGCGGTGATGTAGTAGATCTTCTCCTGCCCTTCTTTCATGCGGGAGACGTACTCTTCCAGCGACACGGTCTGCGCGGAGGAGTCGGTGTGCGTAGAGGCGAAGCGCAGCAGTTTGGCGATGGTTTCAACGTTCGCGGTGTCTTCTGCCGGGCCTTCTTTCAGCACCAGACCGAACTGTTTCCAGAAGGTCTGATATTTTTCAGCATCGTCTTTCGCCAGTTTTTCCAGCATCTGCAGCGCACGTTTGGTCAGGGCGTTGCGCAGGTTACGGGTGACGGTGCTGTCCTGCAGAATTTCACGCGAAACGTTCAGCGGCAGATCGTTGGAATCTATCAGACCGCGCACGAAGCGCAGGTAGTTCGGCATGAACTGCTCGGCGTCGTCCATGATGAACACGCGCTGAACGTACAGCTTCAGGCCGTGCTTGTGATCGCGGTTCCACATGTCCCACGGCGCCTGTGCCGGAATGTACAGCAGGCTGGTGTACTCCTGCTTACCTTCCACGCGGTTGTGGCTCCAGGTCAGCGGGTCGGTAAAGTCGTGGGCGATGTGCTTGTAGAACTCGTTGTATTCGTCGTCTTTAATTTCAGACTTGTTGCGCGTCCACAGCGCCTGCGCCTTGTTGATCTTCTCCCAGGAGACCACGGTTTCACCGTCTTTCTCTTCCTGTTTTTCAATCTCAACCGGCAGCGCGATGTGGTCAGAATATTTGCTGATGATGGAGCGCACGCGCCAGTCATTCAGGAAATCTTCTTCCCCTTCACGCAGGTGCAGGGTGATTTCGGTCCCGCGATCCGCCTTAGTGATGTCATCAACGGTGTACTCGCCTTCCCCTTTGGATTCCCACAGCACGCCGTTCTCGGCGCTGTCGCCTGCCGCACGGGTGCGCACGGTGACTTTGTCGGCCACGATAAACGCCGAGTAGAAGCCCACGCCGAACTGGCCGATGAGCTGGCTGTCTTTCGCCTGGTCAGAGCCCATGGACTCGAGGAACGCTTTGGTGCCGGATTTGGCAATGGTGCCGAGGTGGTCGATCACCTCGTCGCGGTTCATCCCGATGCCGTTATCGGCGATGGTCAGGGTGCGGTTCTCTTTATTGAACGAGACGCGCACGCGCAGCTCGCCGTCGCCTTCGTACAGGTCTGGGTTAGACAGCGCGCGGAAGCGCAGCTTGTCCGCCGCGTCCGAGGCGTTGGAAATTAGCTCACGCAGGAAAATTTCTTTGTTGGAATACAGGGAATGGATCATCAGGTGCAGAAGCTGTTTTACTTCTGACTGGAAACCACGGGTTTCTTGTCCTTTCATCTATGTCGACCTCAACAATGCCATTTAATGGGGTTTTAAAACGTTGAGTGAGAGATGGGGATAAGGGGGGAAATTTTCAAGCGGAGGCCGCGCGCGCAGCCTCCGTTTGGTCAGAAAATAATCTTGTGACGCCCGGCCAGAGAGTGCGAAAGCGTGGTGCCGTCGACCATTTCCAGCTCGCCGCCCACCGGCACGCCGTGGGCGATGCGGCTGGCGTCAACGCCGTACTGCGAGCACAGTTCAGCGATGTAGTTGGCGGTTGCCTCCCCTTCCACCGTCGGGTTGGTGGCGAGGATCACCTCTTTGATGGTTTCGGACTCAAGACGCTGTTCAAGGCGGTCAAGACCGATATCATCCGGGCCAATACCGTCCAGGGGGGAGAGATGCCCCATCAGCACGAAGTAGCGGCCGGAAAACTGCCCGGTTTGTTCGATGGCGTAGATGTCCGCCGGACTCTCCACCACGCAAATCTGACCGTTTTCCTGACGACGCGGGTTCGTACAGATGTTACACACGTCCTGCTCGGTAAAGGTGCGGCAATCCGCACAGTGACCAATTTCTGACATGGCGCGGGTTAAAGCCTGCGCCAGGCGCATCCCGCCGCTGCGGTCGCGCTGCAATAGCGTAAACGCCATGCGCTGCGCCGACTTCGGGCCAACGCCCGGCAGGCAGCGCAGTGCTTCCATTAACTGCGTGAGCAGCGGACTGGTTTGCATCAGAATGGCATCTTGAAGCCAGGCGGCAGCTGCATACCGCTGGAAACAGAGGCCATTTTCTCTTTCTGAGTTTCGTCGATACGGCGAGCGGCATCGTTAAACGCGGCTGCAACCAGATCTTCCAGCATCTCTTTGTCGTCTTCGAGCAGGCTCGGGTCGATTTCCACGCGACGGCAGTTGTGCGCACCGTTGATGGTCACTTTGACCAGACCGGCACCGGACTCACCCGTGACTTCCAGCTGAGCGATCTCTTCCTGCATCTTCTGCATTTTTTCCTGCATCTGCTGAGCCTGCTTCATCAGGCCACCCAGACCGCCTTTTCCACCAAACATAGGCTTCTCTCTTCTTTCACGTTTAAGGATTACAACCGTAAGTCAGACTCACGATCAAATGGGGCGAATACTCTCTTCATCCAGATCGGCGTCGAAGAACCGGCGCAGGGTCTGAATGTTGTTATCCGCAATAATCGCCTCGCGCGCCTGCGCGAGCTTTTCTTCATAAATGGCCTGGCGCCACTCCAGCGGCGTTTTCACTGCCGGATTATCATCTTCAATGATGGTCAATTCAACCGGCGCGCCCTGTAATGCGGCGAGCGCTTCCGCCAGCGCCTTTTGCGCGCCAGGAGAATTGAGGTGCCGCTGACCCGGACGCAGGTGCAAACGCACCTGATTGCCGTCCTGCTCTTTCCAGGCATTCAGCGCGACCTGCTCGACCAGCTTCGGCAGCTGGAGTTTGCTGACCTCGGCGGCCCAGGCGTCCCGGGCAATGGACTCTTCGGCAAGCTTCGCGGAAAGCTCCGGCGTTTTCTCATGCTCCAGCGCCTTTTTCAGCGCTTTCGGCGTGGCGACCTCTTCCTTCACCGTTTCAGTGATGGTGGTTGCCTTCCAGCGGTAAGCCTCTTCTTTCACCGGGGCTTTCTGCTCGAGCGCGGACGGTGCCGGACGCGACTGTACGCGCTCCGTTACCGAGGCCAGTCGTTCAAGCGCGGCGTTGTTCACCGGCCGCGCTCTTCCTGGCGCTGCCGGTTCACTCTTTTTTGGTTTGGTTACTCCCTGCGCACGCTGCAGCTGGCTGCGTGCGGCAAGCACCGAACTGGTGGCATCCGACAGCGGCACGTTTTGCTGCGGCGGCGGCGTCGGCTGCGGCGGCACCTGCTGCGGCGACATCACCGCCGTAGGGGCGACCGGCGCGAAAGACTGCCGCGGCGCTTCCGGCTCCGGCAATGGCATGCGCGGATGGAACGCCAGCGCGCGCAGCAGCGTCATTTCAACGCCCATCCGTGGATCCGGCGCGAACGGCAACTCTTTGCGGCCAATCAGCAGCGTCTGGTAGTACAGCTGCACGTCGGCAGGCGGCACGGTGCGGGCAAGCTCACGCATCCGCTGTTCAATAGCGGCCATATCCGCACCGATGGCGGACGGAGAAAGCTGCAGCATCGCCACGCGGTGCAGCAGGCTGAGCATCTCAACCAGCAGTCCTTCCCATTCGATACCCCGGGAAGCGGCGGCATTCACCTGCGACATCACGCGTTCGCCGTTGGCGGCAATCATCGCTTCGATAAGCGACAGCGCCTGATCGTCATCCAGCGTGCCGAGCATGGTGCTGACCGCCTCGGTGGAGAGCTTGCCGTCACCGCTGGCAATCGCCTGGTCGGTCAGGCTGAGCGCATCACGCAGGCTGCCGTCCGCCGCACGGGCCAGCAGCTGCAGGGCACGCGGTTCGTGGACAATTTTCTCTTCATCAAGAATGTGCTCAAGCTGCGCGCGGATCTGCTCAACGTCCAGCGCCTTCAGGTGGAACTGCAGGCAGCGCGACAAAATCGTGACCGGCAGCTTTTGCGGATCGGTGGTCGCCAGCAGGAACTTCACGTGCGCGGGCGGCTCTTCCAGCGTTTTCAGCAGGGCGTTAAAGCTGTGGCGCGACAGCATGTGCACTTCATCAATCAGGTAGACCTTGAAGCGGCCGCGCGCCGGGGCGTACTGCACGTTATCGAGCAGATCGCGGGTATCTTCCACTTTGGTGCGCGAGGCGGCGTCGATCTCGATCAGATCGACAAAACGCCCCTGCTCGATCTCCCGGCAGTTATCACACACGCCGCACGGCGTGGCGGTGATCCCGGTTTCGCAGTTGAGACCTTTTGCCAGCAAGCGGGCAATAGAGGTCTTACCGACGCCGCGGGTGCCGGAGAAAAGATAGGCGTGATGGATGCGACCTAGCGACAAGCCGTTCGCCAGGGCCGTCAGCACATGTTCCTGACCGACAACGTCAGCAAAGGTTTGTGGTCGCCATTTACGGGCTAACACCTGATAACTCATGGGCAGGCTCTGCAACGCTGGAAGGTGAATTTATGGAGGGGAATGCTATCACAACCTCACCCATTGAGCGAGGTTGTGAAAACCGGGATTAATGACCCGGGAAAGGCACCAGGCTGTAGCTGGTGATGCCCTGTTTTTCCAGGCGCTGTTCACCGCCGAGATCGAACAGGTTGATGATGAATGCCGCGTCGGTCACTTCACCACCCAGACGACGGATCAATTTCACGGTCGCTTCAATGGTACCGCCGGTTGCCAGCAGATCGTCGACCACCAGCACCTTGTCGCCAGGCTTGATCGCATCAACGTGGATCTCCAGCTGATCGGTGCCGTACTCCAGCTCATAGCTCTCAGCAATGGTTTCACGCGGCAGTTTGCGCGGCTTACGCACCGGCACAAAACCCACGCCCATCGCCAGCGCAACCGGTGCGCCAAACAGGAAGCCACGGGCTTCGGTACCTACTACTTTGGTGATCCCGGCGTTTTTATAACGCTCGACCAGCAGTTCAATGCTGAGCGCGTACGCTTTCGGGTCTTCCAGCAAGCTGGTGACATCACGGAAAAGAATGCCAGGCTTTGGATAGTCCTGGATGCTTTTGATGCTGTTTTTCAGATATTCAAGCTGCTGTGCAGTTGCGGTCATCGGTTTTGCCTAAATGAAACAGTGTTACTCACAGCGCGCAACGAGTCGGCCAAGGCAACAACTGTTTAACCTTTGACCAGGCGCACCTGTGCTCGAAAACGGTCGAATTTACTGGCTGCGCGTGATAATTGCAACAGCCATGATGAGGCTTCAGTGCTTTTGTTGCTTTTCATCAACCACGGGGATCCGCCACATAAAGAAAAGCAGGCAGGTCAGGATCGCCAGCAGCAGAATACGTACCCACATTATTTTCACCAGCCATAATGAAATAGCGAAGGTGATGAGAATCACTGCGATCGCGCGCGGCTTCGCGCCGGGCGGCATGGCCCGGTGTTTTTGCCAGTGCCGCAGATAGCCGCCAAACCATGAGCGGTAGAGCAGCCAGTGGTGAAAACGCGGCGACGAGCGGGCGAAGCACCAGGCCGCAAGCAGGATAAATGGCGTGGTCGGCAACAAGGGTAAAAACACCCCCAGCGTGCCAAGCACTACCGCGAGCCAGCCAATGATGATTAAAATAGTACGCTTCATAATGCGAATCGTTATCAAACTGAACGGCTACTTTACCACTGGAGAGCGCCTTGAAAACAGCACTGCTTCTTGAGAGGCTGCAAAATCAGCTGATTGCTCTGCGGGAGCAGGCCACGCCGCTAATGGGGCACGCCACGCTGAAGCCGCGCTTTGACCGGCGGCTTTTTCGTACCCGCAGCACAGTCATTCAGGATTACCTTGCTGAAGCGCAGACTAACCTCGACGAGCTTCGCCATGCGGTTGAGAGTGAACAGCAGGAGCAGGTGGCGTGGCTTGCAGAGCATCTCACTGAGCAGATCACCGCCCTGCATCGCGAGATTACCGCCTGGCCGCTGCGCGCCTGGGACAGCGCCTCGCCGGGGCTCGGTAAATGGCAGCGCAAGCGGCTGGAGAACCAGGAGTTTGAGCGCCGGCTGTTTGAGATGAAGCGCGAGCGCGAGTCGCGGCTGAACAACAGCGAAACGCTGGAAGAGCAGCAGCTATTGATGCGCGAGATTAGCGCGCTGGAAGGACGCATCGTCCGCTGCCGTCAGGCGCTGGATGAGATTGAGCGCGTCATTGAACGTTTGACCCGTTAACAGGAGCCACACCCATGTCGCTGGAAAATGCACCCGATGAGGTCAAGCTGGCCGTCGATTTGATTATGCTGCTGGAGAATCATGAGATCCCCGCCGAAACGGTGCTTAAGGCACTGGAGATTGTGCGGCGGGATTTTGAAGGTAAATTACCCTCACCCCGGCCCTCTCCCTGAGGGAGAGGGGGAAAATCGTTCCCTCGCCCCTGAGGGCCGAGGGAAAATAGATTATGCAGGCGTAGGATCGTCACCCTTAATGTCGCGCTTCACTTCCGTATGCTCATCACCCTTCTCGTTGCGCAGGTGAACCTCAAGCTGGTTGAAGGCGATATTAATATCGTTTTCACGGCACAAACGATCGATAGAGCGGTTAAGCTCATCCACCGTGTAGCTGCGGTCGCGCAGCTCGCGCACGTATAAACGCAGCTCGTGATCCAGCGTGCTCGGCCCAAAGGTGGTGAAGAAGACCGCCGGAGCCGGATCGTGCATCACTTTCGGATGTTCTGACGCCGCCTTGAGCAGCACCTCTTTCACCTTCTCCAGATCCGATCCATAGGCTACGCCCAGGCGGATCACCACACGCGTCACCGTATCGGAGAGCGACCAGTTGATCAGGCGCTCGGTCACGAACGCTTTGTTCGGGATGATCACCTCTTTGCGATCGAAGTCGGTGATGGTGGTGGCGCGAATACGGATCTTGCTGACCGTACCGGAGAAGGTGCCGATGGTAACGGTATCGCCGATTCGTACCGGACGTTCGAACAGGATGATCAGGCCAGACACAAAGTTACCGAAGATCTCCTGCAGGCCAAAACCAAGACCGACCGAGAGGGCCGCCGCCAGCCACTGCAGTTTATCCCACGAGACGCCAAGCGAGCCAAAGACCGTCATCGCCCCGACAATAATGATCACGTAGTTGAGGATCGTGGTAATGGCGTAGGACGCCCCCTGGCGAAGATTCAGACGTGACAGGAGCAGAACTTCAAGCAGGCCTGGCAGGTTGCGAATCAGCGCCCAGGCCACCACCGACGACACCAGCGCAAACAGCAGGCTGCCCATGGTCACGCTTTTCATGACCGCAGCGCCCGCTTCGGTACCGTTGTATTGCCAGAGGGTAATACTGTCGAGATAGGCGAAAACGGTAATAAGATCGGACCAGATAGCCCAGAACATCACCGCAAACAGGGCGATCATCACCAGCATGGTGATGCGCAGCGTCTGCTGGTTAACCTGCTCCAGGGCGATGGTCGGCTCTTCCTGCGGCTCCGCGCCTTCGGCCCCTTCTTTCACCTGATGCTGACGACGCGCGATAGCACGGCGATAGGCAATGCGGCGAGCCGCCACGCTCAGGCCGCGCAGCACGGTCTGATAGAGCAGGTTCCAGACGATCACCAGATAGACCGTTTCAATCCAGCGACCGGACAGGCGCAGCGTGGTATAGAAGTAGCCCGTTGCCGTCAGCACCATCAGCGCCAGCGGAATGATCGCCAGCACCGTTACGGTGGCCAGGCGAATATTGTGGGACTCTTTATCACGCCAGCTGTCGCGGCACATCGGCCACATCAGGATCGCAATCAGCAGCAGGTTCAGCAGGATGACCAGCTGGCCCAGCACGTCATCCATCAGGTGCAGCGGAGAAAGCTCAGAGACAACCGACCAGAAGTGCAGCGGCAGGAGCGCCAGGCTAATGCGCACAATCTGACGACGCCAGTGGCTGGTCAGCTGCGCTGGCATGTTGAAATGACGCACCGCCACGCCGTCTTTTTCCAGCACCTTCCAGCACACGCCAAACACCAGCCAGAACAGCGCCAGCTTTTTACTGAACGCCCACAGCAGGTCGCTGACGTTGAGCTGCATGGTGAGCAGAATCAGGCCCACAGCCAGAATAATCAGGCACACCGGCAGAGCGCGGATGAGATCGATGAGAATCGCTTTTGGCGTATGGAGCTGGCTATCGTTGCGCAGCTGCCCCACTTCGGAGGCCAGCTTCGCCTGGTATTTTTTCAGCCAGCCCAGACGCCAGCGGATCAGACCGGCAATCAGCAGCAGCGGTAAACCGGCCAGGAAAGCAATCATGACCGCTGGCCAGGCTTTCTCCCAGTTTACGGTGATCTTCATGCTCTTAATCTGCGTTTTCAGCGTCTCCGGGAAGGATTTGACCCAGTCCCAGTCCATCGGCTTGTTGCTGTTTACCCAGAAAATCTGCTGGGTCAGGATCTCCTGCAGACTTTTCGAGACGCTCACCAGCTGCTGCTGGTTGATTTGCAGGTTAATGGCCATCATCAGCTGGTTGCCCAGCTGTTTGTTGAGCTGGTCCAGCAGCTCGCGACGCATATCGACGACCTGGAGCAGCGCGTCGTGCACTTCCGGGTTCACGTCGCTGGAATGCCCCTCTTCAATTTTGGCGACAAAGGCATCACTCTGGAAAAGGGCATCGCGCTGCTGGTTGACGTCAAACTGTTCCAGACGTAAATCCGCAATGCGGTTGGTCATGTCTTCCAGCTCATCGGCGGACGGGAGCGTCTGCTGCTGCTGGTAGAGAATACGCGACAGCAGGAGGCTGCCCTTCAGGACCGCAATCTGCTCTTTGATGTTGCGCTCAGCCTGCAGCGCGCGATCCAGCCAGTTCTTCACTTTGATATTTTGCTGAACCAGCGAGTTGCCGTTTTCCGTCGCCAGTATCAGGCGCTGGCTAAGCTGGTGGTTGGCCTCGAGCTCCTGTTTCACCAGCGGATTCGCCTGAATGCGGGCGGTTTCGTCAGGCGATACGGCCTCCTGGGCGGTTTTTTCCGTCAGGGTCAGGCGTTTGCTGTTTACCGCCTCCTGCAACAGCTGAAGCTGGTGTTCCAGGCGGTTAATGTTCGCGGTGACGTAATCACGCTGTTTCTGAAGCGTGTCCTGCAGCACCGTATTCCCTTCCAGGCTTTTACGCTGCTGTTCGATTTGCGCATTGAGCAAGGTCTGCTGAACCAGCAGCAGCGTTTGCTGCGTCGGGCGCAGCGTACCCTCGTCTACCGTCGTGCCGTTCAGACGGTTGCGGATCTGCTGCAGCTGCTGAGACGCGGCATACATCGCGTTTTGCACGCGCTCGGGCTGGGTCTGCAGAGAAACAAGCTGGCTGTTATACGTTGCAAGATCCGACTGCGCGGTTTGCAGGTCGTCGAGCAGTTGTGCGACGCGGGACTCCAGCTGACGTAAGGAGAGCGTCGAGAGCGTCTTACGCGTCTCGTCGTCGTTATCCACATCGCTGAGAGCATTCAGCGCTTCGGTGGCCTTACGCATATTTTCAGGGGCCTGCGCCACCTTCTGGCGAAGCTGGACGGTTTCCGCTTTGATGCGTTCAATTTTATCCAGCGTTTCCAGCGTTTCCGTCAGATCCTGCTGGACGAGTTTCTCCTGAGGGGAGAGATCTTTTTGTTTGTTCAGCGTGTCGAGCTGCGACTGAACATCGCTGCGCGAGGGAATATCGTTGCTGTTATCGGCGCGGGCCCAGGTCAGCGGCGCCGTAGCGAAGAAAAACAGCATCGCAAAGAGCAATGCAAAAACAGGATGTTGCGAGCGATTGATGGGCAGCATAGTTGTGAATGATGTCAGAAGATGACCGAAAATAGTCCGGCGTGAAGAATATCACGCTCGCTGAAAGCAGAATAGCGCGAACGTTATCCTCTGAGATAAATCCTGGATAGGGATCAGGCCGTTAGCGAAGGCGCGTCGCTGCGCAGCGTGGGGCAGAGCTGTAGCATTTCCAGTAAAATCGCCACGTAGCTGCGGGCTTCCTCTTTGAGGTCAAAGGATTGCGGCGCGAAAAGCCAGTTTTCCATCAGACCTGAAATGTAGCTGCGCATCAGGATTGCCGCCCGTCGGGTCAAGAGATTGGCCGGTAAGAGTTTTGCCTGCATACACAGGTTCAGATTCTGTTCAATACGATCATAGCTCTCCAGGCTAAGGCTGCGTTGCGCCTGCTGCACCACCGCCATCTCGCCCACGAACTCGCATTTATGGAAAATAATCTCCATCATTAATCTGCGACGTTCTTCAACTACCGTTGCTTCAAGGATATATACTAATATTTCTCTCAATACTGAGAGTGGATCGTTAGGGAATTTTGCCCGATACTCACTCTCGAGATCGCTAATGCTGGACTCTGAAAGCTCCCAGATTTCACTGAACAGATCTGACTTATCTTTAAAATGCCAGTAAATCGCTCCTCGCGTCACACCGGCAGCCTGAGCAATCTGCGCCAGCGAGGTGGATGAAACACCCTGCTGCGAGAACAAACGTATTGCCACATCCAGAATGTGTTGTCGGGTTTCCAGCGCTTGTTGTTTAGTTTTTCGTGCCATAGGTGGGTGAATTTACAGGAGTCAGATTTACATACATTTGTGAATGTATGTACCATAGCATGACGATAATATAAACGCAGCAATGGGTTTTTAGACTCAGGACCCTTGATCAATTTGAAATCGGACACTCGAGGTTTACATATGAACAAAAACAGAGGGTTAACGCCTCTGGCGGTCGTTCTGATGCTCTCAGGCAGCTTAGCGCTAACAGGATGTGACGACAAACCAGCTCAACAAGGAGCTCAGCAGGCGCCAGAAGTAGGCGTCGTGACGCTCAAATCTGAACCTCTTCAAATCACCACCGAATTACCAGGCCGTACCAATGCTTACCGCATTGCGGAAGTGCGTCCTCAGGTTAGCGGCATTATCCTGAAGCGTAACTTCACCGAAGGTGGTGATGTGAAAGCCGGTGAGTCTCTGTATCAGATTGATCCAGCAACCTATCAGGCCTCTTATGAAAGTGCGAAAGGCGACCTGGCGAAAGCACAAGCCGCGGCCAAAATTGCTCAGCTGACGTTGAACCGCTACCAAAAGCTGCTCGGTACCAAGTACATCAGCCAACAGGATTACGATACCGCTCTGGCCGATGCACAGCAGGCTAACGCGGCCGTGGTGGCAGCCAAAGCGGCCGTCGAAACCGCGCGCATTAACCTGGCCTATACCAAAGTGACCTCCCCTATCAGCGGTCGTATTGGTAAATCTTCCGTCACGGAAGGGGCGCTGGTGCAGAACGGTCAGACCAATGCGCTGGCGACGGTGCAGCAGCTCGATCCGATCTACGTTGACGTGACGCAGTCCAGCAACGATTTCCTGCGCCTGAAACAGGAGCTGGCTAACGGCACCCTGAAACAGGAAAACGGCAAAGCCAAAGTGGAGCTGATTACCAACGACGGTATTAAGTTCCCGCAGGAAGGTACCTTGGAATTCTCTGACGTGACGGTCGACCAGACTACCGGTTCCATCACCTTACGTGCGATTTTCCCGAACCCTGACAAAAATCTGCTGCCAGGTATGTTCGTTCGTGCGCGTCTGGAAGAAGGAACGAATCCAACCGCACTTCTGGTTCCACAGCAGGGTGTGACCCGTACGCCACGCGGCGATGCGAGCGCGCTGGTTGTTGGGGCAGATGACAAAGTCGAAACGCGCAATATCACCGCCACCCAGGCGATTGGCGATAAATGGCTGGTGACGGAAGGTCTGAAAGATGGCGATCGCGTGATTGTTACTGGTTTGCAAAAAGTTCGTCCTGGCGCGCAGGTTAAAGCACAGGAAGTGAAATCTGACGATAAACAACAAGCTTCGGCCGCTGGCCAGTCAGAACAAACCAAGTCTTAACTTAAACAGGAGCCGTTAAGACATGCCTAATTTCTTTATCGATCGCCCCATATTTGCGTGGGTGATCGCCATTATCATCATGCTGGCCGGGGGACTTGCGATCCTGAAGCTGCCTGTCGCGCAATATCCAACGATTGCGCCACCGGCGGTGACAATTTCCGCAACCTACCCGGGGGCTGATGCGAAAACGGTGCAGGACACCGTCACCCAGGTTATCGAACAGAACATGAACGGTATCGATAACCTGATGTACATGTCCTCAAACAGTGACTCCACCGGTACGGTGCAGATCACCCTGACCTTCCAGTCAGGTACGGATGCGGACATTGCGCAGGTTCAGGTGCAGAACAAACTGCAGCTGGCAATGCCTTTGCTGCCGCAGGAAGTACAACAGCAGGGTGTGAGCGTCGAGAAATCGTCCAGTAGCTTCCTGATGGTTGTCGGCGTTATCAACACCAACGGCACCATGACGCAGGAGGATATTTCCGACTACGTGGGCGCCAACATGAAGGACGCCATCAGCCGTACTTCCGGCGTGGGTGACGTGCAGCTGTTCGGTTCCCAGTACGCGATGCGTATCTGGATGGATCCGAACAAGCTGAACAACTTCCAGCTGACGCCGGTTGACGTGATCAGCGCGATTAAAGCGCAGAACGCCCAGGTAGCGGCCGGTCAGTTAGGCGGTACGCCGCCGGTGAAAGGCCAGCAGCTTAACGCCTCGATCATCGCGCAGACCCGTCTGACCTCTGCCGATGAGTTCAGCAAAATTCTGCTGAAGGTGAATCAGGACGGTTCGCAGGTTCGCCTGCGCGACGTGGCGAAAGTTGAGCTGGGCGGTGAGAACTACGACATCATCGCGAAGTTTAACGGTAAACCGGCTTCCGGTCTGGGTATCAAACTGGCGACAGGCGCTAACGCCCTGGACACCGCCACGGCGATCCGCGCAGAGCTGAAGAAGATGGAACCGTTCTTCCCGTCAGGTCTGAAAATCGTTTACCCGTACGACACCACGCCGTTCGTGAAAATCTCGATTCACGAAGTGGTTAAGACGCTGGTTGAGGCGATCATCCTGGTATTCCTGGTGATGTACCTGTTCCTGCAAAACTTCCGCGCGACGCTTATCCCAACGATTGCCGTGCCGGTTGTTCTGCTCGGAACCTTTGCGATCCTGTCGATATTTGGCTACTCGATAAACACCCTGACGATGTTCGGGATGGTGCTCGCCATCGGCCTGCTGGTGGATGACGCCATCGTCGTGGTCGAGAACGTCGAACGCGTGATGGCGGAAGAAGGTTTGCCGCCGAAGGAAGCGACCCGTAAATCAATGGGCCAGATCCAGGGCGCGCTGGTCGGTATCGCGATGGTTCTGTCTGCGGTATTTATCCCGATGGCCTTCTTCGGGGGCTCTACCGGTGCGATTTACCGTCAGTTCTCTATTACCATCGTTTCCGCGATGGCGCTGTCGGTGCTGGTGGCGTTGATCCTGACCCCTGCCCTGTGTGCCACCATGCTGAAGCCGATTCAGAAAGGCGGTCACGGCGAGCATAAAGGCTTCTTCGGCTGGTTTAACCGCATGTTCGATAAGAGCACGCACCACTACACCGACAGCGTGGGTAACATCCTGCGCAGCACCGGTCGTTACCTGCTGCTCTATATCATCATCGTGGTGGGCATGGCCTACCTGTTCGTTCGTCTGCCAAGCTCGTTCCTGCCAGATGAAGACCAGGGCGTGTTCCTGAGTATGGCTCAGCTTCCGGCGGGTGCGTCGCAAGAGCGTACCCAGAAAGTGCTGGATGAGATGACCGATTACTACCTCACCAAAGAGAAAGCCAACGTTGAATCCGTGTTTGCGGTTAACGGCTTTGGCTTTGCGGGTCGCGGTCAGAACACCGGTATTGCCTTCGTCTCTCTGAAGGACTGGTCTGAACGTCCGGGCAAAGAGAACAAGGTTGAAGCCATCACCGGCCGTGCAATGGGCACCTTCTCGCAGATTAAAGATGCGATGGTATTCGCCTTTAACCTGCCAGCGATTGTTGAACTGGGTACCGCAACCGGCTTCGACTTCCAGCTGATCGACCAGGGCGGTCTGGGTCACGAAAAACTGACGCAGGCGCGTAACCAGCTGTTTGGTGAAGTCGCTAAACACCCTGACCTGCTGGTCGGCGTGCGTCCAAACGGCCTGGAAGATACGCCACAGTACAAGATCGATATCGACCAGGAGAAAGCCCAGGCGCTGGGCGTATCCATCAGTGACATCAACACCACGCTGGGCGCAGCCTGGGGCGGTAGCTACGTTAACGACTTCATCGACCGCGGTCGTGTGAAGAAAGTGTACGTGATGTCCGAGGCGCAGTACCGTATGTTGCCGAACGATATCAACAGCTGGTTCGTGCGCGGCAGCAATGGTCAGATGGTACCATTCTCGGCGTTCTCAACCTCACGCTGGGAATACGGTTCACCGCGTCTGGAACGCTATAACGGTCTGCCATCAATGGAGATCCTGGGTCAGGCTGCTCCGGGCCGAAGCACCGGTGAAGCCATGAACCTGATGGAAGAACTGGCAAGCAAACTGCCTGCGGGTATTGGCTATGACTGGACCGGTATGTCCTATCAGGAACGTCTGTCCGGTAACCAGGCCCCTGCTCTGTACGCCATTTCACTGATTGTGGTCTTCCTGTGTCTGGCGGCACTGTACGAGAGCTGGTCGATTCCGTTCTCCGTTATGCTGGTGGTTCCACTCGGGGTTATCGGTGCGCTGCTTGCAGCAACGTTCCGTGGACTGACCAACGACGTTTACTTCCAGGTAGGCCTGCTGACAACCATTGGCTTGTCGGCGAAGAACGCGATACTAATCGTTGAATTCGCCAAAGATCTGATGGAGAAAGAAGGCAAAGGCCTTATTGAGGCGACGCTTGAAGCGGTTCGTATGCGTCTGCGCCCAATCCTGATGACGTCGCTGGCGTTTATCCTCGGCGTACTGCCGCTGGTTATCAGCTCCGGTGCGGGTTCCGGCGCGCAGAATGCGGTAGGTACAGGCGTTATGGGTGGGATGATCACCGCGACCGTACTGGCTATCTTCTTCGTACCGGTGTTCTTCGTGGTGGTTCGCCGCCGCTTCAGCCGTAAAAATGAAGATATTGAGCACAGTCATTCGGTAGAACCTCACTGATACCGGTTCCACATGATAAAAAGGCCGCATTAGCGGCCTTTTTCATTTTCAGAAAAAATCATAAATTACGCTTATTGTGGCTCAATTTATTTTCTGCCATCTTAAATAGACATATCATAATTAACTGATACCTTAATCGGTGAATTCAGGATTTTTTTAATTTCATTTCCCCGCTCAAGGTATTAGGAATATTCCTAATGAGAAGTTCTTACAAAGATAAGTCTGAATCTGAACTTTTCTTATCATTTTTGCTAAGCTGATGAAACGTAAGGAAGCGATAAAACCCCGTCGTTAATTTGGATAAAAACGTTGAGTCCAGGGTGACCATTTGCGTAGACGCTCCCAGCCTGCGGTTTTTATTTGTAATTTTTCGTAATAGCGCGGTGAAATCCAGGAAGGAGTGGCTTATAGTTAGTTTATCAGGAACACAGCACTCATGTAGCTAAGTCAGTTGTATCCATCCCGACAATGATGTTCGGTGAGTAAGAAATCACTCAGAAGGGGATGCGCTATGGACGAGTACTCGCCAAAAAGGCATGATATCGCGCAGTTGAAATTTCTCTGCGAATCCTTGTACCATGACTGCCTTGCCAATCTTGATGAAAGCAACCATGGCTGGGTAAACGACCCAACGTCTGCCATCAATTTACAGTTGAATGAGCTGATAGAGCATATCGCAACCTTCGCACTTAATTATAAAATTAAGTACAATGAAGATAATAAGCTCATTGAGCAAATTGATGAATACCTGGACGACACCTTTATGTTGTTCAGCAGTTACGGCATTAACGCTCAGGATTTGCAAAAATGGCGTAAATCGGGAAATCGGCTATTCCGCTGTTTCGTCAACGTGAGCAGAGCTAACCCGGTGAGTCTTTCCTGTTAAAATTATTACAATTACTAAGGTGAATTTATGTCTGATAAACCACTCACAAAAATCGATTATTTGATGCGCTTACGACGTTGTCAGTCAATTGACACGCTCGAGCGCGTCATTGAAAAGAATAAATACGAGCTTTCTGATAATGAACTGGCGGTATTTTATTCAGCCGCTGATCATCGTCTTGCTGAACTGACAATGAATAAGCTGTATGACAAAATCCCTACTTCTGTGTGGAAATTTGTCCGTTAATCTTTGAAGGGTGTCTGTAGAGTTCTACGCCTCGTTCTGATTATTTACCTGTCCCGTTATGCTCCCTGTGCGTAAGCCAGGTCTCCGTATAAAACGTGTTCATCAGCAGCAATGTTGTGACGACAGTCACAACGGCTTTTCGGGAACGTTCCCCTTCTGGCCTGTTCCGATTACCCTGCGGTAATAACATCCAGAGAGGTTTCCAATGAGCTTAGAAAAACAGAAAATGATTGCCGGTGAACATTACCGCCCCGGCGATGAGACGTTACGGGCTGACCGACTGCGGGCCCGCCATCTGGTTTACCGCTATAACCACACCGCGCCTGATGAAAAAACAGAACGACAGAACATTCTGGCGGAACTTCTGGGACAAAGCGCAGGAGCTTATATTGAGCCGAGCTTCCGCTGCGACTACGGATATAACATTTATCTGGGCAAAAACTTTTATGCTAACTTCGACTGCGTGATGCTGGATGTCTGCCCTGTTCATATTGGCGATAACTGCATGCTCGCGCCGGGTGTTCATATTTATACGGCTACCCATCCCCTGGACGCGGAAGAACGAAACAGCGGCGTGGAATTTGGAAAACCTGTCAATATTGGCAATAACGTCTGGATTGGTGGCCGGGCGGTCATTAACCCTGGCGTCACCATTGGTGATAATGTGGTCGTGGCCTCCGGCGCCGTCGTGACGAAAGACGTCCCGGCTAACGTCGTCGTTGGCGGCAACCCGGCAAAAATCATCAAAACGCTGTAAGGTTGCGGGGAGTCAACTGTTATAGTCTTTTAGCGCCAGACTGTTACTTTTTTCAGCCTGATGGCTCCCCTAAAATTGGCAGACACCCTGTATTGTCAACTCTCATGAAGGCAAAAAATGACCGAGATACAGCGCCTGCTTACCGCCACCATCGACGATCTTAACCTCCGCGAAAAGCGCGACAATCGCCCGCGCTTTAGCATTAGCTTTATTCGCAAACATCCTGGACTGTTTGTCGCCATGTATGCCGCGTGGCTGGCGACGCTGATTGTGATGCTGAAGTCCGAAACGCTGGTGGACTCCGTCTGGCTGCTGGTTGTACTGTTTGTCGTCTTTAACGCCTTTTTCTTTTTCGACGTGAATCCGCGCTACCGTTACGAAGATATCGACGTGCTCGATTTCCGGGTCTGCTATAACGGCGAATGGTACAACACGCGTTACGTGCCAGAGGAGCTGATCGAAAACATTATGCACTCTCCGGCGGTAGAAGCCGGGCAAAAAGAGAAACTGCAGAAAATGGTCTCCACCAAAGGTCAGCTCTCTTTCTATGATGTCTTTACCCTTTCCCGCCCTGCTGCTGCGTAATTAACGTCTGCAGGCGTCGGATCCCCGGCGCAAACTGAGAAGCAGAGGTATTGCCGTAACCTAAAACCAGACCGGTTTGCCCCTGCTTCGCCTCCAGGTAGTACCCGCTCAGCGCAGCGGGTGCCAGCTGAAACGCCCTCGCCTGCTCCACTAGCCTCTGGTCGTCAATATCCTCTATCGCCAGCGCCAGATGCATTCCCCCTTCGCCTGCCAGAATGCGATGCGGAGAATAAAGCTCTGCGCCCAGCACCTCACGTAGCTGGCGGTAGCGTTTACGGTAGAGCCTACGCATGGCGGCAAGATGACGGGCGTAATGACCTTCTTCAATGAACAGCGCCAGAGTACGCTGCTCCGCGCGATGCCCCCCGCGCAACAGCGAGCCGATGGCCGGGCGAGCCGCTTTCGCCAGCGCTGGCGGTAAAACCATAAACCCCATTCGAAGTGACGGAAACAGCGTTTTACTGAACGTCCCCAGATATACAACGGGCGCATTGTTGACCATTCCCAGCATCGCCGGTACGGGCTCACCGGCATAGCGGAACTCGCTGTCGTAATCGTCTTCAATGATCCACGCGTTGTGCTTCCGGGCCAGCTCCAGCAGCGCCAGCCGCCGCCGCGCGCTGAGCACGCTTCCATAAGGGAACTGATGCGAAGGAGAGGTAAAAATCATTGAGGGCACAGGCGCATCCAGCCCTTCCCAGCACATTCCCTCGCCATCAACCGGTATTCCCGTCATTGCCAGGCCGGTTTTAACAAACGCACTCTTTGCCCCGCTATAGCCGGGGTTTTCTACCCAGGCGACATCGCCAGGCTCGCTTAACAGCATCGTGCAGAGGTTGACGCCCTCAAGCGCTCCTTCAGTTATCACAATCTGGCTGGCGTCGCAGTCGATACCGCGGGACAGGGCGAGATGCCGGGCAATCGCGGCCCGCAGCGACGGCTCGCCGGCCGGGTCGCCATAGCCTAACAGGGCACTCCCCTCCTCGCGCAGGACGCGATCGTACAATCGCCGCCACAGCGGCAAGGGGAAATAGTTAATAGCAGGCGTTCCCGGCGTAAACGCCATCACCGGGGTGTCGCGCGGCACGGGCGCGGACAGCAGGGCAACCCGTTTTGTCAGCCTGACGTCAGGATCCGGCAATGCCCGGGTAATCGTACGATGAGCGAATTGCCCCACCCGCGTACCCTGACGGTTACGCAGCAAATAGCCTTCGAGCGCGAGCTGGTCCAGCGCCGCATTGACGGTGTTTCGGGAAACCGAGATCTGCTGCGCCAGCGTTCGCGAACCGGGCAGCTGGCTGCCGGACCGAAGCCTTCCGCCCAGTATGGCCTCCCGCAAAGCGAGATAGAGCGCGCGCTGGAGCGTCTCTTGCCCACGCTTTTTCAGCGCAGCATGGAGCAAAGCGTAAAGCTCATCACCCGGTATATTCATCTTCCCTCCTTGTGGTACCAGAAAAACATAGCCTGGTGGTTCTTTTTAAGGAACCAGCAATTCACTAATCTGGAGATCTTTTCAACGTCACGGAAATAAAGATGAATACATTCAATGCGTTTGGGCAGCCCGTAGGTGAAGCCCTTATCGACTGGCAGCCTCGTCAGCCCCCGTCCCGAGTGGTCCTTCAGGGTCACTATTGTCGGCTTGAGCCGCTGCGCGTGGAGCATGCCCACGCGTTGTTCTCCGCCTATTCCCTGGCCGAAGATACCCGCAGCTGGACGTGGCTGCTGCGTGAACCCGATGCCACCGCAGAGGAGTTTGCCGAATGGGTGGCGAGCGTAAGTGAGTTATCCGATCCCATCCACTTTACCGTTATGGATAACCGGACCCAGTCTCCTGTCGGTACGCTGTCCCTGATGCGGATCGATCCTAAAAACGGCGTCGTGGAAGTGGGGCACGTTCACTTCTCTCCTCTGTTAAGCCGCACGCCAGGGTCGACAGAAGCGCAGTATCTGCTGATGCGGTACGTGTTCGATACCCTGGGGTACCGGCGCTATGAGTGGAAGTGCAATAGCCTGAACGAGCCTTCCCGCAAAGCGGCGCTGCGTCTGGGCTTTCAGTTTGAGGGACGCTTTCGTCAGGCGCTGGTCATAAAAGGCCGTAACCGGGATACCGACTGGTTTTCGATTCTCGACAAAGAGTGGCCGGCGCTGGCTAACGCCTTTGAAAGCTGGCTTGCCACCGACAATTTTACTGCCGATGGCAAACAGAAAAGATCCCTGGAAAGCTGGCGAGAAACGCGCGTTTAGCGTCTTTTTTTACGTCCCTGAACCGCCTTAAAGCGCGGATTAGATTTGCAAATCACGTATAAGCGTCCCTTGCGTTTGACTATCTGGCAATCCGGGTGACGCTGCTTTGCACTGCGTAATGAGTTAAGTACCTGCATGGTTAGCCCCGCTTCGCATTGAGAAAACCGCCAAAACGCTTGCGGAAGCGCGCTGCGCTGCCGTCCGTGGAGAACGTTTTCTGCTTGCCGGTATAAAACGGGTGCGATTTTGAAGAAACCTCGATGGTGATGTACGGATACGTCTCACCGTCGAGTTCAATTTCGCGGTCGGTTTTAATGGTTGAGCCTACTTTAAAGTATTCATTGGCACTGGTGTCGTGGAATACCACGGTGCGATAGGCTGGGTGGATATCGGGTTTCATCGTAAATCCTTTATGTTTTGTTATAACATTACAAAATAATATCCAGGCCAGTTTGAAAAAACAACCCCCTCTCGCCTGGCGATATTTTCTCATTTGCCTGAGATAAAATGAAAACCATGCCAACCACGTGCTATAACTATATCATTTCGCGGTAAAATCTTTCTCTTCAGGCAGGGAACTCAATGCCCAGGAACGGGTGTACGAGGAAGGACACGACAGCATGAAAACCCGACATCTGGTCAGTCTGGTGACTGGCGTACTTATCTTTTCAGTGCTGGTCCCCATTTGCCTGAGCATCTGGCTGGCCCACCGCCAGGCGGAAGATAAATTCGCCGATGCGCTGGATAACTATGCCTCCCGCGTGCTGGTACGCACCGACAGGGTTGTAGACCAGGCAAAGGAAGCACTCGATCACCTGCAGGCTTTTGAGGGAGTGCCATGTAGCCCCTTGCAATTGAGGGAAATGCGCCGGGTCGCTTTCTCGTGGCGATATGTCCAGGAAGTAATTTATATCGACAACCTTCGACCGCTCTGCTCCTCCCTGGAGCAGACCAGTCATGCGCCCCCTTTTCCCCCTCCAATGCGCATTACCGAAGATGGTTACAGCGCGTGGCTGACCACGCAAAACGATCTTGGGTTTAACCGCTACATGACGGTGCTGGGAAAAGGCCACTACCTTGTCATGATCGATCCTGCCTCGCTGGTGGACGTGATCCCTTTCGGCGAGATAGCGATTGATGCCGCCCTGGTAGGAAGCGCAACGCACCGCATATTCGCCAGCAGCAGCAAGCTCGACTCTCACATCCGCGACATGGTTCAGGAGCGGGGTGTGAAAAGCGTGCAGTACAACGGTTCAATGTACGTAATGAAGTCTGTACCTGAGCTTGGATTTAACGTCGTCGCATGGGCAACGCTCAAACCGCTCGCTGAAACCTGGCACCGGCAGCTTCTTTTCTGGTTACCGTTCGGCATGTTGGTAAGCCTGCTCGCCGCACTGTTTGTCCTGCGGATCCTGCGGCGTATCCAGTCGCCGCGCAATCGCCTGCTTGACGCCATTAACAGCCGCGATTTTGTGGTTCACTATCAGCCTATCGTGGCGCTCTGTAGTGGAAAAATTGTGGGCGCTGAGGCGCTGACGCGCTGGCCGCAGCCAGACGGAAGCTGCCTCTCACCGGATATTTTTGTCCCCCTTGCCGAGCAAACGGGGCTCATCTCGCAGCTGACGCAGTTAGTCATCGAAAAGGTGTTTGAAGATATGGGACACTGGCTGCAGCGTCATCCGGATCAGCATATCTCCATTAACCTCGCCCCTGCCGATTTAACCTCCGGCATCCTGCCGCCTCTGTTGAGTAAGCTCCTGAATAAGTGGCAAATCCATCCCCGACAAATCGCCCTTGAGCTCACCGAGCGCGGCTTTGCCGATCCCAAAATTAGCGCACCGGCTATCGCCGCATTCCGTCGTTCGGGCCACCCTGTCTATATTGATGATTTTGGCACGGGCTATTCCAGCCTGAGCTATCTGCAGGATCTGGACGTCGACACGCTAAAAATTGATAAATCGTTCGTGGATGCGCTTGAGTATAAAAACGTGACGCCGCACATCATTGAAATAGCGAAGTCGCTGAAGCTGGCGATGGTGGCGGAGGGCGTCGAAACCGCAGGACAGCTCGCCTGGCTACACCGCCACGGCGTGCAGTACGGTCAGGGATGGTTTTACAGTAAAGCGCTGCCAAAGACGGAATTTATTCTTTGGGCAGAAAATAACCTCGGCATGCACTCTACTTAAGATAGGATTTCATCACCCGCAACACCACGCCAAGATCGGCTTCACGCTGCGCTTCTTCAGGCTCTTTCACCACATGATCGGTTAAATGCCCTTCGATCACCTGCATCATCATGCCATTGACCGCCCCGCGGATCGCCGCCAGCTGCTGTAACACCTCGGCGCATTCGTGATCGCTGTTGAGCATTTTTTCCAGCGCGGTGCTCTGCCCCTGAATTTTCTTCAGGCGAGTCAGTAACATCTTCTTGTCGCGAACGGTATGTGACATCTCTGTATTCCTTATTTTTTGGCTTTTAAAGCATATCACGCTCTACTCCCCCTGAGTATTTTTCTACTGGGGGGTAGTATTGAGCTACTGGGGGGGAGTAGTATCTCCGCACGCTTTCCACTCCGGAATTTCCCATGACCGATTTTGCTTCACTCCTTCAGCAGGGCAATGCCTGGCTGTTTGTTCCCAGCGCTATCCTGCTCGGTGCACTGCATGGCCTGGAACCGGGCCATTCAAAAACAATGATGGCCGCCTTTATTGTTGCCATCCGCGGCACGCTGAAACAGGCGGTGCTGCTCGGCCTGGCGGCCACGCTCTCCCATACGGCGGTGGTCTGGCTCGTTGCGATGGCGGGATTATGGTTTGGTCGGGGCTGGGATGCACACACGTCCGAACCCTGGTTTCAGCTGATCTCCGGGGTGCTGATCGTTGCGATCGCCCTGTGGATGGCGTGGCGAACCTGGAAAGAGAGCCAGCCGCACGATCACGATCACCACCACCATGACCATGACCATGACCATGACCACCATCATGATCATCATCACCACCACGAACACTCGCTGGTTGAAGAAGAGTGGCAGGACGCCCACCAGCGCGCTCACGCGCAGGATATTAACCGGCGCTTCAGCGGTCAAAATGTCACCACCGGACAGATCGTGATGTTTGGCCTGACCGGCGGGCTTATCCCCTGTCCGGCGTCCATCACCGTGCTGCTGATCTGCCTGCAGCTGAAGCATTTCGCCCTCGGCGCGACGCTGGTGTTCAGCTTCAGTATTGGTCTGGCGTTAACGCTGGTCGCTTCCGGCGCGATTGCCGCCTTAAGCCTCAAGCACGCGACCAAACGCTGGCCCGGGTTTAGCGAATTCTCCCGTAAAGCGCCTTGGATCTCCGCTGCGCTAATTACCGTAGTAGGGATTTACATGAGCCTGCATGGCCTGAGCGGCATTCTGGCGTAGGACTGCGGCCACGCCCTGTGGCCGCATCTTCATGGTCAGTTAAGGGTTCTGCTGCCAGCTGAAGGTATAGCGAAGCTGGCGTGTCTGCAGGATGAACTCCGGAGAGACGCTGGGGCTCCAGGAGTCGTCGCCGCCCACGCCCATATGGAACGCATCGAGATTGAGCCAGCATCCCGGCTCTTCGCGTAGCAGATGATGATGGGTTGTCTCACGCAGCTGCTGCTGGCCGTAGCGGCTCACCGAGAAATGGAACCGGCCGTTCAGCTGATGCGTTCCCACCACAAGCTCCCGGGTATCGCAGCGCAAACCATTTTCCGTCGGGAAGATATACGGCGTGTGCATGTCTGCGAGAGGTAATGTCCAGCGACCCTGCTGCGCCGCCAGCTTTCTGTCCGGGTAGTTTTCATGCGGCCCCAGCCCCAGCCAGTGAACGTTTTCCGGCGTTTCGGCAAGATGAACGCTCAGGCCAACGCGCGCGGGTTCAGGGATATCAGACGCCATATCGACCTGAATATCGCCATGCAGAACGCCCCGATCGTCCACCCGCCAGACTTTACGGCTCAGGAACAGCGCCTTGCCGCGATACTCAAGGACATGCTGGGTTGTGACCACCACCTCGCCTGCGTGCTGCTGTGCCTCACAGTGCAGAACGCGCGAGGTGAGATCGTACATGCCCGACGCTTTCCAGCGTTCAACCCAGGCGTTCGGATCGATCTGCGTCGCTTCACTCACGCCAATGTCGTTATCCAGCGGCGCGCGGCTGACGTTGTCCGTCAGAGGTGAAAGGAGCGTTTCAACGCCGTTTTGCCACCATTGGGTTAGGTTTCCGGTTGCGCGATCGAACTGCCAGCGCTGTTGACGATGGGCGATCTCCAGGATGCGATCGGTTTGCGTTAACACTGGAGGCTCGCCCGCCGGGACTGGCGGAGCAATAAAGAGTGGAGCCGGAAGCGGCCACTGCTCCCACGCGCAGCGATGGTCTGCCGGAGACCACGGCGTTGCCCGCGGCTGGCGTACTTCAACGTTCAGCCAGATCTCACCCGGCCCGGCGTTCAGCGCCGGCAGGTCAATCTCCAGACGCAGGGTGCCTTCAGGCGCCATCGAGAGCGTCACCTCGCCCGCGGCCAGCACGTCCCCGTCCCGGGCAACCGTCCAGTTCAGCACTTCGTTATCGGTGTGGCGGAACAGGTAGCCGCTTTGCACCTCAATCACCAGCGGAGAGGTGCTAACCCGCGTAAAGGTAAAGAACTGCTGGGCGCGCTGCGCCTCGTACAGCGCCGGGTGCGGCGTGCGATCGGGGAACACCAGCCCGTTAAGACAAAACTGCCGATCGTTCGGCTTATCCCCGAAGTCTCCGCCGTAGGCCCAGAACGCGTTGCCCCTTTCGTCCCGTTTCGTCAGAGCCTGATCGACCCAGTCCCAGACAAACCCGCCCTGCAGGCGAGGATGGCTACGAAATGCTTCCCAGTACTTCGCAAACCCGCCGAAGCTATTTCCCATCGCGTGAGCGTATTCACAGAGGATCAGCGGGCGCGTTTCGTCCGGCATGCCGATCCATTTCTTGATTGACCATTTAGGCACTGCCGGGAAGGGTTGATCCCGATCGACCCGGGCGTACATCGGACAGACAATATCGGTCGCCGCCGTGTTCGCGCCGCCGCCTTCATACTGCACCGGACGCGTCGGATCCGTGGTTTTCAGCCAGCGGTACAGCGCATCGTGATTCGCACCGTGCCCCGACTCATTGCCCAAGGACCAGATGATAACCGAGGGATGATTACGATCGCGCTGCACCATGCGGGTCACCCGCTCGCTCATCGCGGGCAGCCAGCGCGGATCGTCAGCAAGGCGGCTCATCGGCACCATGCCGTGCGTTTCGATATTGGCTTCGTCAACGACGTACAGCCCGTAGCGGTCGCAAAGCCGGTACCACAGCGGATGGTTAGGGTAGTGCGAGCAGCGCACGGCGTTGAAGTTGTGCTGCTTCATGATTTCGATGTCGCGGCGCATGGTCGCTTCGTCCATCACCTGACCGTTTTCCGGATGATGCTCGTGCCGGTTAACCCCGCGGATCAGCAGCGGTTTACCGTTAAGCTTCAGCTGGCCATTGCTGATGTCAACGCGGCGGAAGCCCACGTCGCACGCCTCAACCTCCAGCACCTCACCCTGCGGGTTAAGAAGCGTAATCGTCAGGCGATACAGTTCTGGCGTTTCAGCGCTCCAGAGCGCGGGCTGGTCAACGGGGATCGCCGCCGTTAAGCGCTCTGCCCAGCTGCCGCGCTCGTCGACGATGGCAGATCCTGGACGCCGGGAAACGCTGGCGCATTTTTCACCCGTGCGCCACAGGGTCATGACCACCTCGCAGTCTGCAAAGCCAGCGCCTGCCAGCGCGACATCCACCTTCAGCACCGCGCGGTCCAGCTCCGCATTCAGGTCCGTCACCACGTGATAATCGGCAATCTGCGTATCGGGTTTATGCAGCAAGGTCACATCGCGGAAGATGCCGCTCATGCGCCACATGTCCTGATCTTCCAGATAGCTGCCGTCGCACCAGCGCAATACCATGACCGCCAGGCGGTTCTGCCCGGGGCGTAATGCCGCCGAGAGGTCAAATTCAGCGGGCAATCGGCTGTCCTGGGAATAGCCCATCCACTGACCGTTGCACCACAGATGGAACGCCGAGTTCACGCCGTCGAAGATGATGCGGGTCTGCCCGCTCCGAAGCCAGGCATCATCCACCTCAAATGTGAGCGAGTAACAACCGGTCGGGTTTTCCTGCGGCACGAAAGGCGGGTTAACGGGAATGGGATAGGTGACATTGGTATAGATGGGCGTGTCGAACCCCTGCATCTGCCAGTTAGACGGCACGGGCATCGCAACGGCATCTGCGCAATCTTCGGTTACCCATGCCTGAGGAACCCGCTCCGGCGCGGTAAAGTAGCTAAACCGCCATAGCCCGTTGAGAACGTGCCTGCTGGCGGATCCAGCGTCATCTCTTGCGGAAGATTCATTGCGCCAGCTGTGCAACGGCGCGTGTGCGGCCAGACGATTCCACTGGGTGACGCCAGGATTTTCCCAGTCCCGACGGGCCAGAATGGCGCTGAGGGTCAGCGGTGAAGTGATGGACATAGTAACCTCTTTGCGAAGCGCTCACAATTTTAGTTAACATGCCCTGGCATCCGGCAACGGTAAAGCGTTCAATAGCGGGGTAGCGAGTCCGATCACAAAGTTTTATTTGCGGGCAATCTGCTCGGCAAGGAGTGCCAGGCTTCTGAGCTGCTGCGCCAGATCCTCGCGTTCAGCCTGCTTAGGGTTGCGCCGCGCGCTGGAATGACGAGTAACCAGCGTCACCGGCAGCTGAACCTGCCGGCACGCTTCGCCCCCGGAAGGCGCCAGCAGCCACTCCACGCTGCGTTCGCCCGCCTCGCGAAACGCCTGACGAATGGTCGTCAGCGGCGGGGAAAACCAGGCGCTGTCGGCCGTATCGTCAAACCCAACCACCGAAAGCTGGCCAGGGATCGCTACTCCTTTTTCCGCGCAGGCGCGCATCACCCCGAGCGCCATCTGATCGTTCGCCACCAGAATCGCGTCCGGTAATGCCGCCCCCGACAGCAGCACGTGTCCCTTCTCATAACCGCTGGCCGCGCTCCAGTCACCGTAGGCCACAGCCGCCGCGTTAAGACCCGCCTGCGCCAGCGTCGCTTTCCAGCCCGCCAGGCGCGCCCGCGCAGAGACCGAGCTTTCCGGCCCGCTCAGCAGGACAATGCGCTGGTGCCCCAGCGAAAGCAGATGCTCAACGCCCAGACGCGCCCCCTGCTCCGCGTTAAACACGAGGCTGTTTACCCGCGCTGAGGGCGCCACATCGAGGAACAGCACCGGGACGGGTGACGCCAGCGCCCTGAGTTCTTCAGCGTGCGGATCGTCAAGCGGCACATTCACCAGCAGCGCGTCCACCCGCTGTGCCAGCAGCGTCTGAAGCGCGGCCTGACACTGCCGGGGTTGCTCCACCATGGAAATCAGGACGCTCGCCCCCTGTTCCGCCGCGCGGGATTTTACCGCCGACACAATTTGCGAAGGCGCGTGCAGGGCCAGGTCGGTGGTGATGAGGCCCAGCGTACGGGTGCGTTTCCCCGCCAGCTGCTGCGCCCGAAGGTTAGGAACGTAGTGCAGCTCCGCCATCGCCTGCTGCACCTTTTCTCGCGTGCGGGCAGACACATGTTCCGCGTCGTTAATGACGCGGGAAACGGTCTGATAAGAAACCCCCGCAAGGAGGGCGACATCATAGAGAGTGATTGCTTTCATGCTTTCTGGCATCGCGCTTTTCGAAGCGTCTATTCTGGCACAGCGACGCCGTTAAAACATGTGAGCGCTTCGCAAAATTAAACAACCCGCTCCGGCTGGGTTATTTCCGCAATGCGTGGCTTCTGGCGGAACCAGGGCAGACAGAGCTGAATAAGCGGGCCAATGGTCAGAGCATACAGTACGGTTCCCACCCCAAACGTGCCACCAAGCACGCACCCAATCAGCAGAACGGACACCTCAATTGATGTACGCACGCTGCGAATGGACCACCCCAGCCGGGCGTGAATGCCGGTCATCAGACCGTCGCGCGGGCCTGCTCCGAAACCGGCCCCAATGTACATGCTGGTCGCAATCGCGTTCATCACGATGCCCGATACCAGGAAAGCGATTCGAACGGCTAGCGAATCCAGTTCCGGGATAAGCGCCATGCTGGCGTCCGCCGCCAGACCGATACAAATCACGTTGCTGATCGTGCCAAGGCCCGGCATCTGGCGCAGCGGGATCCACAGCAGCAGCACCGCAGCGCCGGTCACAATGATCACCGTCCCGATAGTCATCCCCAGCTGCATCCCCACCCCGAGGTGAAACACATCCCAGGGATCGACACCCAAATTGGAACGAATAAACATCGCGGTGGAAAGGCCATACAGTCCTAAACCGACATAGAGTTGTAGCAGACGACGTACCATTTTTATCTTCTCCAGTGAACCAGGCTTTCATCCTGACCTAAAATGGCACTATGATTAATGTCCAGTTTTCAAATAGTGGACTGCATATGTCATCACGTCGTTTCGGAAGCCAGTCTCTGGTACGCCTTTTAGGCCACTGGCAGCAAGCCTCATCACGCACCCCGCTCTGGCGACAGCTGGCCGACGCGCTGCGTTTGTTAATCCTTGATGGACGTCTGGCTTTGAATACGCGTCTACCGGGCGAGCGTGAGCTGGCCACGGCGCTGGACGTGAGCCGAACCACCGTCAGCAGCGCCCTCGCCCACCTGCGTGAAGAAGGGTACCTTGAAAGCCGCCACGGCAGCGGGTCACGGGTCATTCTTCCTGACACGCGCGCCGTTCCTACCCTTTCAGCGGCGAGCGCCGCACTGGATCTCTCCACTGCCGCCCTGAATGCCGGGCCGGAGATCCATCAGGCTTATGCCCATGCGCTCACGGCCATTACCCCGCATCTCTCGCTGACGGGCTACGATCAGCTAGGGCTGCCGACGCTGCGGGAGGCCATCGCTGCGCGCTACACCGCGCGGGGTCTTCCCACCCGCGCAGACGAAGTGATGGTCGTCAATGGCGCAGTCAGCGGCTTTGCGCTGGTGCTGCGGATGATGACCGGGCCGGGGGACCGCGTAGTGGTCGATCATCCCACCTATCCGCTTGCGATTGCCGCCATTCAGGGGGCGCAGTGTTGGCCAGTCGGGGTATCGCTGCCGGAAACCGGCTGGGATACGGATGGCTTTGCCGCAACGCTTGCCCAGACGGCGCCGCGCCTGGCCTACCTGATGCCAGATTTTCATAATCCGACCGGGCGCTGTATGGATATCGCCACCCGTCAGGCCATCATGGATATTGCAGCCCAAACCCGCACGGCGCTGGTGGTGGATGAAACGATGGTGGATCTCTGGTTTGATGCGCCTCCCCCGCCGCCGCTGGCCGCCTTTAACCCGCAGGCCACCGTCATCACCTTAGGCTCTGCCGGAAAAAGCTTCTGGGGAGGGCTGCGTCTCGGCTGGATCCGCGCCTCATCGCGCATCATCGCCACGCTTGCCCAGACGCGGGATACCCTGGATTTAGGCTCGCCGCTGCTCGAACAGCTGGCAATGCAATGGCTCATTAACAACAGTGAGACGTTTCTGCCCGCTCGCCGGAAGATGCTGGCGGAACGGCGCGATAGATGTGGTGACCTGCTGCGTGAACATTTCCCGGAGTGGAAATTCCACGAGGCGGAAGGCGGGCTCTCTTACTGGATAGAGCTTCCGGGCATGCTGGCGACACAGCTTGCCGCGCGGGCAGAAATAATCGGGATTAACCTGGGAACCGGGACGCGATTTGGTTTATCAGGGGCGTTTGACCGCTATTTACGTATGCCCTTCTCGCTGGAATCGACAGAGCTTGAGCAGGCGTTACTGAGGATCAAACCGTTATGGCTCGCCCTGAATAAAAACGTGCCATCGTTAAAACGCAGCGTGATCTAATATTAAAATAGTTGAAGCAGATCATAAAATAAAAACTGCTGACTGTAACATATGCAGTCAGCAGTTTTCACTGGTCAGGGTTTAATGCTGAGGAGGAATAGGAAAGCCTTTTAGTGAAATAACGAAATTATCACCGTCTTTCTTTATTTTTGCACCGGTATCACACCAGTCAGACGCAATACGAAAGAACTCATCGCTTCCAACATTCCAGCCAAGACGTACATGCTTCACGTAGCCTGAACGCAACAGATCGCAGGCCTCGTTGTAGTCACTGGCGGTTGACAGTTGTTGTTTCATTTTCTCTTCTTCAGAAGTTTACGTAGAGCCTTGATTTCTTTAGGAGTAAATGGAGAAACACTCTCTTCTTCCGTATGCTGATTATCAATATCCTCTTCCGATACTCCCGCCTCTTCTACTGCTTCGAACGCCAGCAGCAGCAGTTTCTCTGTCGTCACGCTTAAATTCTCGTTATTGACTTCCGCATAGTGGCGAAGTCTTTCTTTTAGCGCGTCATCAATCTTAACGTTTAATACCGCTGTAGCCATGTTTGTCATTTCCCTTCGGAATAAGTACTTTATTTAATACACGAACTTAACAATGTTATCCAGATATATATTTTTTTGAGTTATGGAAGAAAATAACCGTCCGATTATAAAATGACAGTCTATTATTACAGGTTTATGACAATAATATTTCAGTGCAATGAAATATATATTACACGATATAGGCGTAGTTTTATTGTGGAGTAATGATTTGAGGGAGAGGTGAAGCTGAAGAATCTTATGAGGCCACAAATGGGTGGGGGCCCTGCCAGCTACATCCCGGCACACACGTCGTCTGCCCTGGCTGCTTCCTTCCGGACCTGACCTGGTGAACAGAGTAGCGTTGCGGGAGAACCAACAGAGCCCCCATTGAGAGCGTTGATAACCAACGCGCTGGCGCATTATCCCTGTGCTAAAGCCCAATTGCAAGCGACCAGCAACCGGATGCTGGTTTCTTGCGCAAACAGGCGCAGCAATCATGAAGATCTTCGTTTACCATAGCTTTCCAGACACTCCCTACAGGTCAAGGTATGGACGAACACGACTCCTTTCCACAACGCGTATGGCAAATCGTGGCCTCAATCCCGGAAGGCTATGTCACCACCTATGGTGATGTCGCGCGTCTGGCCGGTTCCCCGCGCGCGGCGCGACAGGTTGGCGGCGTCCTGAAACGGCTGCCGGAAGGCAGTACGCTGCCCTGGCATCGGGTGGTGAATCGTCATGGCGCCATTTCGCTCACCGGGCCAGATCTTCAGCGTCAGCGTCAGGCGTTACTTTCAGAAGGGGTGCAGGTGTCAGGGTCGGGTCAGATCGATTTGCAGAAGTTTCGCTGGGTGTATTGACCCCTCTCCCGGAGGAGAGGGGAAATGCAGAAATTACATCTGAGTCGGTGGGGTTGGCAGGGACGGCTGATTGGTCTGCGGTGCGACCGGCACTTCGGTCTGCTGTACCGGCACCAGGTTCAGGTCGATTTTTGTCCCACCGTTGTTGATCGCTTCCTGGACCGTATCGGTGATAAACACCAGCTTGCCGTTGATGGTTACCGCTGCGCTCAGCAGGATACGGGCGTTAGGCTGCACGTCCGACGGGTTATACGGCAACACGAAGCTAAACGGCGCCTGCTTGCCTTCAGTACGAACGGCACGCTGGGCCACAACTTTCGACGGTGCGTCGGCCAGAGAAGCATCAGACAGCGTTACGGTTAATACCGCATCCGGCGGCAGCGCAACTTTCTGTTTAATCCAGATGGTACCGGAAACATTAGGCTGCTGAATGGATTGCTGTGAAAGGGTATTAATCCCGTTCGGGTCTGCTGCTGGTACCGGCACCTGGGCACTCTTACCGGCACAGGCGGACAACGCCACCGCAATAGCTACACCACTTAGCATGGGCACGAGTTTCATTGAAGTCTCCTTATCAATGCACCAGCGGGATCGATCCCATCCGATGTCGTTTCAATCACATAACGTATCCAAGTGTGGCACAGATCACCGATTTATGCCTGAAAACGTGCCGATATTCAGATTATTCTACCCATCGGACCACTTTCATTTCTGCGTTATACTCTGCCTATCTTTCGCTACGGCGTTTATTGAGGACAACTATGAGTCAGGCACTGAACAATCTGCTGACATTACTGAATCTGGAAAAAATTGAGGAAGGACTCTTTCGCGGACAGAGCGAAGATCTCGGCTTACGCCAGGTCTTCGGGGGGCAAGTCGTCGGACAGGCACTGTACGCAGCAAAGGAGACTGTCCCGGCAGACCGTCTGGTGCATTCATTCCACAGCTACTTCTTACGCCCTGGCGATAGCGCAAAACCGATTGTGTATGACGTTGAAGTCCTGCGAGACGGCAACAGCTTTAGCGCACGCCGCGTAGCGGCCATTCAGAGCGGCAAGCCGATCTTTTACATGACCGCCTCTTTCCAGGCGCCGGAACCCGGCTACGAACATCAAAAGGTGATGCCCCCGGCTCCGTCACCCGACTCTTTAAAGTCAGAGACGGATATCGCCCGCGCGCTGGCGCATCTGCTTCCGCCGCAGGTCAAAGAGAAGTTTCTCTGCGATAAGCCGCTGGAGATCCGCCCGGTTGAGTTCCACAACCCGATGAAAGGCCATACCGCCGAGCCGAAGCGCCAGGTCTGGATCCGGGCTAACGGGACCGTGTCGGAAGATTTCCGCGTGCATCAGTATCTGCTGGGCTATGCGTCAGATTTCAACTTCCTGCCGGTGGCGCTGCAGCCGCACGGCGTTGGCTTCCTGGAAAAAGGGATGCAGGTTGCGACGATCGATCACTCCATGTGGTTCCACCGTCCGTTCAACATGAATGAGTGGCTGCTTTACAGCGTGGAGAGTACGTCAGCGTCGAGCGCACGCGGATTTGTGCGCGGGGAGTTTTATACTCAGGACGGCGTGCTGGTCGCGTCTACGGTGCAGGAAGGGGTAATGCGTAATCGCGGGTGATTGTGTACAGCCTGATGCCCTCACCCTGACCCTCTCCCACGGGGAGAGGGAATACATATTAAAAACGGCAACCAAAGGTTGCCGTTTTGCTTTTGCCTTGTGCGGCCTGATGCCCTCACCCTGACCCTCTCCCACGGGGAGAGGGAATACACAATAAAAACGGCAACCGAAGTTGCCGTTTTGCTGTTTATCAGGCGTTATACGCATTCTCGCCGTGGCTGTTGACGTCCAGACCTTCGCGTTCCTGCTCTTCCGGTACGCGCAGACCCACCGTCATATCCGCCAGCTTATAGCCAATGAAAGCGACAACGGCAGACCAGACAACGGTGATTGCAATACTTTCCAGCTGCACCAGCACCTGATGAACCATGGTCACGCCTTCTGCGTAGCCCACGCCACCGAGCGATTTCGCAGCGAAGATACCGGTCATGATACAACCCACGATACCGCACACGCCGTGAACACCAAACACATCGCATGGGTCGTCAACGCGCAGCACACGTTTCAGTGCGGTCACGCCCCACAGACCCGCCAGACCGGACACCAGGCCGACCAGCAGCGCGCCACCCACGCCGACATAACCACACGCTGGCGTAATGCCAACCAGACCGGCAATGGCACCCGAACAGGCACCCAGCAGAGACGGTTTACCGCGTACAGCCCACTCGCCAAACACCCAGGAGAGGATTGCGCCGGCCGTGGCCACAACGGTGTTCACGAAGGCCAGCGCGGCGATTTCGTTTGCTGCACTTGCCGAGCCGGCGTTGAAGCCAAACCAGCCAAAGTAGAGGATAGCCGTACCGGTAAACACCATCGGCAGGTTGTGCGGTTTGAACGCTTCTTTACCGAAGCCCACGCGTTTGCCAATCAGGTAGGCACCCACCAGACCCGCTACCGCGGCGTTGATGTGTACAACCGTACCGCCCGCAAAGTCCAGCGCGCCGTGCGTTGCCAGCAGACCGCCACCCCAGACCATGTGCGCAATCGGCACATAGGAGAGCGTCATCCAGACCACCACGAAGATCAGCACGGCAGAGAAACGAATACGCTCGGCGAGCGCGCCCACAATCAGCCCGACGGTAATACAGGCGAAGGAGCCCTGGAACGCAACGTGGATGTACTGATAGAAACTGCCCATCAGCGCGGTCAGCTCAATGTTTTTCAGCATCACCCAGTCGAAGTTACCAAAGAACGCGTTGCCCGTGCCGAACGCCAGCGAGTAACCGTAAACCACCCACAGCACGCAGACCAGTGCGAACGTCACGGCAACCTGCGTCAGCATGGAGAGAACGTTTTTGCCACGGATCAGGCCGCCGTAGAACAGCGCAATGCCCGGAATGGACATAAACAGCACCAGCGCGGTGCTGATCATCATAAAGGCGTTATCGGCTTTGTCGACCACCGCAGGGGTAGCTGCCAGCGCCAGGCCCGGCAGCAGTGCCAGCGAACCCAGACCCGTTTTAAGTGTTGCTATCTTCATTTTCTCGATCCCTATCACTGTGTGCCAGGCGTTAATTACAGTGCCGCTTCGTCAGATTCGCCGGTACGGATGCGAATGACGCGCTGCAGTTCGGCAACGAAAATTTTGCCGTCGCCAATTTTGCCGGTATAGGCCGCTTTGCTAATGACATCAATGACTTCATCAAGCTGATCGTCAGCAATCGCGACATCAATTTTTACTTTTGGCAGAAAGTTAACGCTGTATTCCGCCCCGCGATAAAGCTCGGCATGACCCTTCTGACGACCAAAGCCTTTCACTTCGGTGACAGTCAGTCCCTGAATACCCATTGAAGACAACGCTTCGCGCACGTCTTCGAGTTTGAATGGTTTGATTACAACCGTAACCAGCTTCATAGATCCCCTCCAGTCAGAATTCGGTAATGGCCGCAGCTTACGCAGAAGTTATTGCAAGGGGTGTGCCAGAAATGAAAACGTGAGGGAATAGCGGTGCGATGTGCGTTACACGGTCCTGATAAATGAACCGGTGAAAAAAAAACGCACCATGCCGGTGCAGGATGCGTTTCAGTTTTGCACCAACAGGAATGACTGTTAGCGCGGCGCCTCATTTTAGTGCATCAGGCGCTAAGCGACTCTTCATCACGCACGCTGGCCGCCAGCTCTTCGCCCGCCAGCTGCAGCTGGTACATCTGCCAGTAGCGCCCTTTTGCTTCCAGCAGTTCACGGTGCGTACCGCGTTCAACGGCCTGTCCGCGATGCAGCACCAGAATAGTGTCCGCGTCGACGATGGTGGAAAGACGGTGAGCAATCACCACCAGCGTTGTATGGTCGCGTACTGCGGCCAGCGCCTGCTGAATCGCCTGCTCGGTGCCGGAATCTATGCTGGCCGTGGCTTCGTCAAGAATCAGCACCTGTGGCGTTTCAATCAGGACGCGCGCCAGCGCCAGGAGCTGTTTTTGCCCCACGGAGAGGTTGTTGCCCTGCTCGCCCAGCTTCGTGTTGATCCCGTCGCTGAACCCGCGCGCCAGCTCTGCCAGCTGCACCGTTTCCAGTACCGCCCAAACCTGCGCCTCTGAATAGTCCCGTCCCAGGGTCACGTTGGCATAGAAGGTATCGGCCAGTACGACCGGATCCTGCTGCACCATCGCAACGCCTTTACGCAACACGGTATGGCTGAGAGACGCGAGCGGGCGCCCGTCGAGGCGGATTTCACCTTGCGTGACCGGGTAATAGCCCATCAACAGGCTGGCAAGCGTGCTCTTACCGCTGCCGGTGTGCCCCACCAGCGCCACGAAACCGCGCGACGGAACGTCAAGCGTGATGTCCTGCAGCACCAGCCGGTCTTCGCGATAGGCAAACGAGACGTTATCAAAGGCGATAGTCCCGCTTTGCAGAGGCCGCTCGTCATTGCCGTAGGCCTGGCGCGGCCTGTCCATCAGCTCAAACACGCGCTCACCGGCGACAACCGCCTGCTGCAGCATCGATTGCTGGGTGGTAAGTTCTATCAGCGGCTCGTTAAGGCGTCCCAGATAGCTGATAAAGGCGTACAGCACGCCCACTTCAATCGTACCGTTTGAGCTCAGCCCGAAGAGCATCAGCAGCCCGCAAAGCACCAGCGCCGAGAAAAGGCTCAGCAGCGGACGCAGCAGGAAACCATCAAGCCGCAGCGTCTGCATACGCGCCATGTAGTGCGAACGGCTGGCTTCACCCATGCGTTCGCCAAAGCGGGCCTGCTGGCGGAACTGCTGGATGACGCTCATGCCGTTGATCACTTCGTTGAAGCCATCGTTGATGTCGGCCAGATAGGCGCGAACCCGACGCACAATCGGCGTGCTGTAGCGCTGGTAAATGACCATGACAATCAGCACCGCCGGGAAGATGGTGATCGCCACCAGCGCCATGCGCCAGTCGAGGCTGAACATCGCCACCAGCATCGCGCCAATCAGCGCCGCGCTGCGTAACACCGTCGCGACCACGGTAACGTACAGATCGCGGATCACCTCGGTATCGTTGGTCACGCGCGAAATCACCTGCCCGACCGGCTGGATATCAAACTCGCTAAGCGGCTGGCGAAGCGCCGCGTCCATCACATCCGTACGCAGCTGCTGAACAACGCCCACGGCTGCACGGTTAAACAGCAGCGACTGCGCATAGTGCAGCCCTGCCGCCGCCAGCTGCAGGCCAACGTAGGCCACGCCTAAACCCGCCACCAGCCCCAGCGGAAGGTAGCTTTTGGCGACCATGTTGTCGATAAAATAGCTGATGAGCAGCGGACCGCTCACCTCAGCAATCGCCGCTATCCAGAGTAAAAGCACGGCCACGGAGAGCGGTTTACGCCACGGCGAGCCGTAGGCCAGCAGACGTTTGAGCGTCGGCCACATCGTTCCGAGCTTACGCATTGGCGGCCTCCTCATCCTGCTCCGGCGCATCGTCCAGCGCCGCCTCAAGCTGTTGATAGCGGTACATATCGCGATACCAGCCCGGCTGCTCGGCAAGCGTTTCATGCTGTCCGCGCTGGGCAATGTGCCCGTGCTGTAAGACCACAATTTCGCTGGCCTCAGTGAGCGCTGACAAACGGTGGGCGCTGATAATCACCGTGCGTCCGTCGCCCCACTGGCGCAGGTTATGCAGAATTTGATGCTCGGTACGGCCGTCCACGGCGGAAAGCGCATCATCCAGGATCAGGATTTCAGCATTCAGCAGCAGCGCGCGGGCAATGGAGATACGCTGCTTTTGCCCGCCGGACAGCATAACGCCGCGTTCCCCGACTTCCGTTTCGTACCCCTGCGGCAGACGCAAAATATCATCATGTACGCTGGCCAGACGCGCCACATGTTCAATCTCCTCCTGCGTCGCTCCGGGGCGTCCCAGGGCAATGTTGTTCGCCACGGTGTCCGAAAATAAAAACGGCGTCTGGCTGACGACCGCCAGGCGACCGCGCCACTCGTCCAGCAGCAGTCTGGTCAGGGGAATATCGTGGAAGCGGATATCGCCCTCGGTGACGTCAAAGTGGCGCTGAAGCAGAGAGAGCAAGGTACTTTTGCCGGATCCCGTCGGACCGCAGATGCCCAGCATTTGCCCTGGCTGCAGGGTAAAGCTGACGTTCTCCAGTACCGGATGCTCCGTATGCGGGTAGACAAACTTGCGGACGTCGACGGTCATGACGCCGCGCCCTTCCGGTAGGGCTTCGCTACCGTCGATGACCACCGGCGCTTCGGCCAGCATGGCGCGAATGCGGCTGTAGGCGGCGCTGCCGCGCTCCACGATGTTAAACATCCAGGCCAGCGCCAGCATCGGCCAGATCATGAGTCCCAGATACATCGCAAAGCTGGTCAATTGCCCCAGGGTAAGCGTGCCCTGCACCACCATCCAGCTTCCGCCGCCAATGGCCAGCATATTTGCCATGCCGATTGCGATATAAATCGTCGGGTCAAAACGGGCGTCGATACGCGCGACGCGCATGTTTTTCGCCCCCGTGTCTGCCGCATCGGCGGCAAACAGCGCAGACTGACGGTCTTCCAGACCAAACGCTTTGATCATGCGGATGCTGGTCATGCTCTCCTGGGTGCGATCGTTCAGCGACGAAAACGCCGCCTGCGCCAGCTTGAAGCGCTCGTGCAGCTGTTCGCCATAGCGATTGATCGCCAGCGCCATGATCGGCATCGGCAGCAGGGCAAGCAGGGTCAGCTGCCAGCTGATCTGTGTGGACATCACGATCAGCACCGCGCAGCCCATCACCAGCGAGTCCACCAGCGTCAGCACCCCTTCCCCGGCGGCAAAGACCACGCGATCGACGTCGTTCGTCGCGCGGGCGATGAGATCCCCGGTGCGATGACGCAGATAAAATTCGGGATGCTGTCGGCTCAGCTGGCGGTAAAAATCTTCACGCAGCTCAACGGCCAGCTGATAGGACGCACCAAACAGCAGCACGCGCCAGACGTAGCGCAGCAGATAAACAATAACCGCCGTCAGCACCAGCGTGCCGACCCACATCAACACCCGTGCGGTGGTGTAATGCTGTTCGGTGACGCCATCCACGACGTACCCCACCACTTTCGGCGGGATCAGCTGAAGGATGGCAATAATAATAAGCAGGGCGACTGCACCGAGGTAGCGTTGCCACTCCCGACGAAAGTACCAGCTTAATTGGGCAAATAATCGCACGCGGTTTGTTCCTGAAGGTATTTTACGAAGTTATTCAATGGGTAATGCTGTGGTGTATTTAATCTGTTCCATGGCGAAGCTTGAGGTGACGTCCGACAAACCCGGGACGCTGTTCACCAGCCGCTTGTAGAAATCATCATAGCGCTTCATGTCGGCCACCTGGACGCGCATCAGGTAATCATACTCTCCGGCCATACGCCAGAAACCGAGCACCTCGGGCATCTCAGACACCTGAGTAACGAAGCGGCAATACCACTCGCTGCTGTGATGCTGGGTTTTTATCAGCACAAATGCCGTCAGCCCAAGCCCCAGTTTTTCGGGATCTAACAACGCGACGCGCCCCAGAAGAATGCCGTCATCTTCCAGCTTCTTAAGGCGCTTCCAGCACGGAGTGGTGGTCAGATTAACGGCATCTGCCAGCGCCTGCAAAGAGAGGGTACAGTCATTTTGCAGCAATGAAAGGAGCTTGCGGTCAATTTTATCTAGCATACCCACCTCACAGAGAAAATTTTTCTCTCTTCATTCTATTTTAAAGGCCAGATAGCAACAATTTTTTCTGTGCTTTTCGCTATCCTAGGCACAAAATGACAAACGGATAACGATGATGAATAGCACCTGGGTTAAACATGCGATCAGCGAAATCAATGCCGACTATCAGCGCTCGGCGGATACGCACCTGATTCGCCTTTCCCTGCCGGGATTTGACGGCATTCAGCTCTATCTGAAAGATGAAAGCACCCATCCCACCGGTAGCCTGAAGCATCGCCTGGCGCGCTCGCTGTTTTTATACGGTTTATGTAACGGCTGGATTAAAGAAGGCACCACTATTATTGAATCTTCGTCCGGTTCAACGGCGGTGTCCGAAGCCTATTTCGCCCGCCTGCTGGGCCTGCCGTTTATCGCGGTAATGCCGTCCTGCACCGCAAAACGCAAAATCGAACAGATCGAATTTTACGGCGGTCGCTGCCACTTTGTGGAAAGCGCCTGCGAAATCTATGCCGCCTCTGAAATGCTGGCCCGTGAGCTGAACGGCCACTATATGGACCAGTTCACCTTCGCCGAGCGCGCGACGGACTGGCGCGGCAATAACAACATTGCCGACAGTATTTTCCGCCAGATGACCCACGAACCGCATCCGGTTCCGTCCTATATCGTCATGAGCGCCGGTACCGGCGGCACGTCAGCCACGATTGGACGCTATATCCGCTGTCAGGGCTACGATACCCAACTGATGGTGGTTGACCCGCAGAACTCCGTGTTCCTCGACTACTGGCAAAACCGCGATGCCGGTCTGCGCAGCCCGGTGGGTAGTAAAATTGAAGGGATTGGCCGCCCGCGCGTGGAGCCCTCTTTCATCCCCGACGTCGTGGATGAGATGATGCGCGTGCCGGATGCCGCAAGCGTGGCAACGGCGCACTGGCTGGAAACGCAGCTGGGCCGCAAAGTGGGCGCATCGACGGGCACAAATATGTGGGGCGCACTGCAGCTTGCCGCCCGTATGCGCGAAGAGGGCCGCACCGGTTCCATCGTCACGCTGCTGTGCGACAGCGGCGAGCGTTATCTCGATACCTACTACAACGCGGAGTGGGTGCAGGCCAACATCGGCGATATCGCCCCGTGGAAAGCGCAGATTGCCGAACTGGTGAAATAAAAAAAGCCAGACCGAAGTCTGGCTTGCTGGAAGGGTCTCACTATTCGGGGGAATACGGGAGATTATTGTTGTCCAGCCAATGCGTCAAAAAATGGGACACTGCTTCATTGCGGCAGTGGCCAATAACCGGCAGATGGGGAAGTTCTGCTTTCAGCTGCGCCATCGCATTCCCCATGATCAGACCGCGACCTACGCTACCCAGCATTTCGCGGTCGTTCATCGCGTCGCCAAACGCCATACACTCTTGCAGCGTTAAGCCAAGGTGGTCGCTCAGCACCGCCAGAGCGGAGCCTTTGTTACAGCCCACCGGCAGCACTTCCAGACAATCCACCGCCGAGAAGGTCAGGTGCGCCCGGTCGCCCAGCGCCTCATTCAGCTGAATCCTTAAGCGGCACAGATCGTCATGATCGCCGCAGAAGCAGATCTTGGTTACCGCATGGGCGGGGATCCGACGCAGATCGATAAGCTGGTATTTGAAACCGCTGTAAACATGCGCATGCAATAATTCCGGGATTTCGCTTCCGGTGAACCAGCCGCGATCGTTAAAGACGTGGACGCTGGCCTGCGTGTCCCAGGTGCTGTGCAGCACGATATCCGCCACTTCCGGATTGAGATCCTGACGGTGCAGTACATCGCCTTCTATAGTATGAATTCGCGTCCCGTTGCCGGTAATCAGAAAAGCGTCGAGGGAAAACGCCCCCAGCAAATGGCGCATCTCCAGCACATGGCGGCCAGTGGCAAACGTCAGGGTAACATCACGCTCGTGCAGGCGCTTCAGCGTGTTCAGGGTTTTTTCCCCTAAACGGTGATCCGGCATTAACAGCGTACCGTCCATATCAAATGCAGCGAGCCGAGCCATGATTACTCCCGAAATGTGATGCGGTTAACTTGTGCATCAGTATCGTGTGAGATATACGGAAGTAATAGTGAATAGATGAAAATTATTGTTCCGGGTTTTTTATGCGCCAGCTCAATCGACTCAATCAGTATCACCGCCTCTGGCAGCCTTCCCAGGGTGCAACCCAACAGGTCACTATCAGCGAGCTGGCCGCCCGCTGTTTTTGCAGCGAGCGGCATGTCCGAACGTTGCTGCGTCAGGCCCAGGAGGCGGGCTGGCTCAGCTGGCGAGCGCAGTCTGGCCGCGGTAAGCGCGGTGAGCTAACGTTCCATGTCGCCCCGGAGTCACTGCGCAATGCGATGATGGAAGAGGCGCTGAAAAGCGGGCAGCAGCATAACGCGCTGGAATTGGCCCAGCTTGCCCCTGAAGCGCTGCGGTCATTACTGCATCCTTTTTTGGGCGGGCAGTGGCAAAACGACACGCCGACGCTGCGCATCCCCTACTATCGCTCGCTGGAGCCGCTTCAGCCGGGTTTTTTACCGGGCCGGGCAGAGCAGCATCTGGCGGGACAGGTGTTTTCAGGCCTGACGCGTTTTAACGGTAACAGCAGTGAACCCGCGGGCGATGTGGCGCATCACTGGGATGTCTCTGCTGACGGCCTGCGCTGGCATTTCTACATTCGCTCCACCCTGCACTGGCATAACGGCGATAAAATAGAAACGGCGCAACTCCAGCGAAGTCTGACAGCGCTGTTGACGCTTCCTGCCCTGCGCACTCTGTTTCAGAGCGTCTTATGTATTGAAACAACGCATCCTCAGTGTCTGACGTTTACGCTGCATCAACCGGACTACTGGCTGCCGCACAGGCTGGCAACCTACTGTAGCCGTCTGGCGCATCCCGACCATCCTGCGGTTGGCAGTGGCCCCTTTCGGCTGGCCGCTTTTGAGCCCGACCTGGTTCGTCTGGAAAGCCATGAGCAGTATCACCTGAGCCATCCGCTGCTCAAAGCCATCGAATACTGGATCACTCCCCAGCTTTTTGATTACAGCCTGGGCACCAGCTGTCGTCACCCGGTGCAAATCGCGATCGGCGAGGCAGACGAGCTGGAAAGTCTGCGGCTGGTAAGCAGCAGCACCAGCCTGGGGTTCTGCTACCTCACGCTAAAACAGAGCGCCCGCCTGAGTGAGATTCAGGCAAAGCGGCTTATCAATATCATTCATCTCTCCAGGCTTCTTCACACACTTCCGCTAAACGAAGGGCTTATCACGCCCACTCAGGAACTGCTCCCCGGGTGGACCATCCCGGATTGGCCTGATTTATCGGACGTACCCCTCCCTGAAGCGTTAACGCTGGTTTACCATCTCCCTGTTGAGCTTCACACCATGGCCAGCCAGTTGAAGGCATACCTGGTGCTACAGGGGTGTGAACTGACCGTCATCTTTCACGACGCCAAGACGTGGGACGGATGCCTGGAGCTTGCCGATGCAGACATCATGATGGGCGACAGGCTTATTGGCGAAGCGCCAGAATATACGCTGGAACAGTGGCTTCGCTGCGATGCCCTCTGGCCGCACGTTCTTAGCGCTCCGGCTTACGCTCATCTGCAAGCCACGCTGGATGCGGTACAGACTCAGGCTGAGGCTCGGGATAGACACGCGGGGCTGCAAACCATCTTCAACCGGCTAATGGAGAGTGCGGTGCTGACGCCACTCTTTAATTATCAATACCAAATCAGTGCTCCACCAGGCGTGAATGGTATACGTCTCAATACCCGCGGCTGGTTTGACTTTACCGAAGCCTGGCTTCCCGCCCCTAAATCGTGAAGAAGCTGGTCGCCGCCACAGGCAGACGGTAACATAACGTTTTTACCGTAACAGTCGAGATGATTTATGAAACGTGCCGTCGTCGTGTTCAGCGGAGGACAAGACTCTACTACCTGCCTGGTTCAGGCCCTTCATCAGTACGATGAAGTTCACTGTGTCACTTTCGATTATGGTCAGCGTCATCGCGCTGAAATCGACGTTGCCCGTGAACTTGCTCTGAAACTAGGTGCACGCGCGCACAAGGTGCTGGACGTTACGCTGTTAAATGAACTGGCCGTGAGCAGCCTCACACGCGACAGTATTCCCGTCCCGGACTACGAACCTGATGCCAGCGGCATTCCGAATACCTTCGTGCCGGGCCGTAATATCCTCTTCCTGACCCTGACGGCGATCTACGCCTATCAGGTAAAGGCCGAAGCGGTGATCACAGGCGTGTGCGAGACCGACTTCTCCGGCTACCCGGACTGCCGTGATGAGTTCGTGAAAGCGTTAAACCACGCCGTTAATCTGGGGATGGCGAAAGAGACGCGCTTTGAAACTCCGCTCATGTGGCTGGATAAAGCCGAAACCTGGGCGCTGGCGGACTACTGGGGCAAGCTGGACCTTGTTCGCAGCGAAACGCTCACCTGCTATAACGGTATCAAAGGCGACGGTTGCGGCCAGTGTGCGGCCTGTAATCTGCGCGCTAACGGGCTGAACCACTATCTTGCCGATAAATCCGGCGTGATGGCCGCGATGCAGAAAAAAACCGGGCTTAAATAGGGCTACTTGACCGTGCTGTCGAACAGTTTCACACCGGCAGCACGGGTGACTTTCATCAGCGTTGTCAGCGTTGGGTTTCCGTTGTCTGATAGGGTTCGGTATAGCTGCTGACGGGACAGGCCTGCTTTGGCAGCGATTTCACCTATGCCGCCGCGGGATTCGATGACACGTCTTAATGCGATTAAATATGCAGGGATCCCCTGCTCTTCGTATATCTCATCCAACGCAACCTGCAGATATAGCTGAGCACAGGAAGGGTCTTCACGAAGCATTTTTACGACGGCGTCATCATGGCTGATGGAACTAGAAAATTTTCGTTGGATCTTGCTCATCCGGTTTATCCTTTTGATGATCTTTCCAGTAATCTATTGCCAGTTTCACATCAGTTTTTTGACTCTTTTTGTCACCGCCGATCAGCAACAACAGGATCTTCCGATGTTGTACCGCAGAAGGATCCGAAACGCTAACTCCGGATCCTTTCGCTTCATCTTCGTTACCCACTCCTCAAACGGTACTTTTCCGTCACGGGTCCGGTAGCGTTCAACGACATAGTCCCTGTCCATTATTCTATCCCTGAAAAATCCTTTTGTCTTTTATAAAAGACAAACTTTCTAAGCTATCATCAACTCCAGCTTTTCCCGCAATTCCCCTTCCAGCGGTAGCGCTTTCTGCGTTTTCAGATCGATACAGACAAACGTGATCAACGCATCTGCGACCACCTGCCCTTCTGGATCGAGCGTCACCACCTGGCTTAAGACCCCGCTTTTGCCATTGATCTGCTGCACCTGGCTGGTGACCGTGAGCACGTCACCCAGCACGGCCGGACGGCGGTAGTTGATGTTGATATTGACGACCACGAACGCGATGTTGTGTGCGGTCAGCCACTGAAAGCTTTCGCTATTTTCCAGCCCGTCCCAGCGCGCTTCTTCAAGAAACTCAAGATAGCGAGCATTGTTCACATGCTGATAAACGTCGAGATGAAAACCGCGTACTTTGATTTTTGTCTGCATAGCGCAATAGCCTTTACTGTTATTGTAGGAAGAGAGGTCATAACTGGTATGACCTCTTTATCCTGGCAAAATTTTGCCGCAGTGCAAGAAATTGCGTAATTACAACGTCAGGTGTGAGAGGTTGCGCTCAACCAGCGCGCTGCCCATGCCCGGCACCTGCTTGAGATCGTCGACCGTTTTGAAAGGGCCATACTCTTCGCGGTAACTAACGATGGCCTGCGCTTTTTTCAGGCCCACGCCATTCATCGCACGGGCGAGATCTTCCGCAGAGGCAGAATTGATACTGACCCGCGTACCGTCATCATCCGCATTTTTACCGGCGTCTGTCGCTTTGGTTTGCCCTTGCGCCGGCGCTGCCGCGTCGGACTTGCTCTGGGTAGCTTGTGTTTTGGTGGCGGGGGCCGACGCCATCGCACCCGCACTCATCCCGGTGGTGGCAATAGCCAGCGTAATTAACAGTGCTTTGATTCCACATTTCATGCTGTTATCTCCTTGTTTGTTGACAGCCACGTCACGATAGCCACCAGTTAAAACCGGCACAAACAGCAGATTGCAGAAATGGAAAAGGCCGCGAAAGCGGCCTTTAGTTTTTGCAGAGCGTTACGAAAATCTGCGAGCAGACGCGTAATTACTGCTGCTGAGTCATCACATCACCCAGCTTGATTTTGGCTTCTTTACGCAGGTTGCTCATCATGGCTTCGAAGGCAATCTGAGCATTGTTCTGGGTAATCCCCTGAACCATCGCTTTCTTCTGCGCTTCTGGCAGGGTACCGGCTTTCACTTCATCCAGCGCCAGCAGAACGACGTTACCCTGTGCATCGGTGGTGGTGCCGAAGCTTGGCTTGTCCTTGGCAGGCAGCGTCAGACCAAACGCGGCCTGGCTGATTGGGTCCTGGCCGGTACGGCTCAGCGTTTTCGCTTCACCGAAGCTCAGGCCAGCCGCTTTCAGCGCGTCTTCTTTACCCGCTTTCAGATCGGACAGAATCTTCTCAGCATCCAGTTTCGCCTGCTGTTCCGCTTTGTTGTGCTTAACCTGAGCGATAACCTGATCCTTCACTTCCGCCAGCGGTTTGACCGCTTCTGGCTTGTGTTCGCTGACGCGCAACACAAACGCACGATCTCCGTCGACGGTAATGATGTCAGAGTTACTGCCTGGCGTGCCGTTCTCACCCACCAGACCACCGTTGAAGATAGCATCAGAAACCGGTTTGAAGTTCAGCTCTTCCGGCAGGTTGTCACGACCAAACCAGCCCGTCTCAACCGCCTTCACGCCCGCAGCCTGCTCTGCACCTGCCAGGGATTCGTTATCGTTGCTGGCAGCATCGCTTACCTTCTGCTGCAGCGCGTAGTAGGCATCCAGCGCTTTTTCCTGTTTCACTTTCGCCGCGATATCATCGTGAACGTCAGCCAGCGGCTTGGTTTTCGCCGCGGTGATGTCGTCCAGACGCACGACCAGGAAACCAACGGAAGACTTAATGACGCCTGAAAGCTGACCTTTCTCTTTCAGACCGGCATTTTTCAGCTCGTCAGGGGTGGTCGCGTCTTCCAGCCAGCCCATATCACCGCCGTTTTTCGCAGAGATAATGTCGGTGGATTTCGCTTTAGCAACAGTCGCGAAATCAGCGCCTTTGTTCAGCTCATCCAGCGCCGCTTTAGCATCAGCCTCGGTTTTCGTCTGAATCACGCTGTAGCGGTTACGCTGCGGCTGAGTGAACTGATCCTGATGCTGATCGTAGTAAGACTGGATTTCAGCATCAGACGCGGTTTCCTGCAGCGCAGCCGCATCGAGCTTGATATAGCTCACGCGGAACTGCTCTGGAGAAACAAAGGAATTCTTGTTCTGCTCGTAGTAAGCGTTAACGTCAGCATCGCTCACCTGCTGTTTCGCCGCCAGGGCGTTCACATCGATAGTCGCTTCGCGTACAACACGCTGCTGCGCCACCAGCGCGGCCAGTTCGTCCGTTTCACCTTTGAGCATGAAATCGGTGCCCACGACGGCATTGATGAGCTGCTGGGTGGTCAGCTGGTTACGCAGCGCCTGAGCGTACTGGTCGGCCGTCATCCCCATCTGATTGACGATGCTGTTGTAACGCGCGTTGTCGAATTTACCGTTAGACTGGAAGGCTTGCGTGGAGAAGATGGCTTTTTTCACCTGCTCATCGCTGATGCCAAGGCCCAGTTTTTTGGCATACTGATCAAGCAGCGCTTCGTCGATAAGACGGTTCAGCGTCTGTTGGCGCAGGGTCTTCATGTACCCTTCGTTCGCCGCCAGTTCAGAGAATTGGTCGCCCAGCTGTTGCTGCATACGGTTACGTTCACCAGCAAAAGCATTCTCGAACTGACCACGGCTGATTTCCTGGCCATTCACTTTTGCGGCATAGTTTGCGCCACCGCCAATAAGGTAACTGCTCACGCCGGTCAATATGAACGACACGATAATGATACCGAAAATAATCTTGAGCACGAGACTGTTAGCAGCCGTGCGTAAGCTGTCCATCATGGTGTAACAACACTCCGCTGTAGGTGACTGGTTACCTGACGCTGACGGAAAATCCTGCCCGTCGCGCGTGAAGGCGTATTGTGACAAGAAAACGGGGCGATTGTCAGCCCACAACTCGCATAAACTCGCACAAATCAGGTCTGGACAAACAAAAAAGGCACATCAAATGATGCGCCCTTGTACTTTCCGGCTTCCCTGAAACGGGAAAGCAATCAGTTTACTGCGTCTTTCAGCGCTTTACCTGCACGGAAACCCGGCACTTTAGCAGCAGCAATGGTGATCTCTTTACCGGTCTGAGGGTTGCGGCCAGTACGGGCAGCACGCTCTTTAACAGCAAAAGTACCGAAACCTACCAGTGCAACGTCGTCCCCAGCCTGCAGAGATTCAGTAACAGAAGCAATTAAAGCATCTAACGCACGTCCAGCTGCAGCTTTAGAAATATCAGCACCCGCAGCAATTTTGTCAATCAGTTGAGATTTATTCACTGTTCTCTTCCTCTCTTTATAATTTATATCGCGCCTGAATCCTTCACAACGCGACCGCGCAGCAGTTATATCAGGCCTGCCATGACCTTACAACACCCGTTGTTGATGGCTGACCTAATCAGCAATCTAAATTAGCTATACAAAAAAAGGCTGGCAAGTGCGAAATGACTTACCAGCCTTGTTTTTATTGACGCTCTTTGCGCGAGGTCACTATTTTGCGGTTACAACCTGCATTCCGGAGGGTTCATTCTGCAATGCGAGACTGAGAACTTCCTCAATTCGCTTCACAGGATGGATCTGCAGGTCGGCAATCACGTTGTCTGGAATCTCTTCCAGATCGCGTTTGTTTTCGTAAGGGATCAATACGGTTTTGATCCCACCGCGGTGTGCCGCCAGCAGTTTTTCTTTTAAACCACCAATCGGCAGAACCTGACCACGCAGCGTGATTTCACCGGTCATTGCCACATCGGCACGCACCGGGTTCCCTGTCAGGCAGGAAACCAGAGCGGTACACATGGCAATACCCGCGCTTGGACCGTCTTTCGGCGTCGCCCCTTCCGGAACGTGCACGTGGATGTCGCGTTTTTCGTAGAAATCCGCGTTGATACCCAATTTCTCCGCGCGCGCGCGCACCACGGTCAGCGCCGCCTGGATGGATTCCTGCATCACTTCACCCAGCGAGCCGGTGTAGGTCAGCTTGCCTTTGCCCGGCACGCAGGCGGTTTCGATGGTCAGCAGATCGCCGCCCACTTCCGTCCATGCCAGGCCGGTCACCTGACCAACGCGGTTTTCGTTGTCAGCGCGACCGTAGTCAAAGCGCTGAACGCCCAGGTACGCATGCAGATTGTCGCCGTTAATCACAATGTGTTTCAGGCTCTTATCCAGCAGCAGCTGTTTCACCGCTTTACGGCACAGTTTAGAGATTTCACGCTCAAGGCTACGCACGCCCGCTTCACGGGTGTAGTAGCGAATGATGCCGATAATCGCGCTGTCCTCGACGGTCAGCTCGTTGGCTTTCAGCGCGTTTCGCTCAATCTGTTTCGGCAGCAGGTGCTGCTTAGCGATGTTCAGCTTCTCATCTTCGGTATAACCGGAGAGACGGATCACTTCCATACGGTCCAGCAGCGGGGCCGGAATGTTCATGGAGTTGGAGGTCGCCACGAACATCACATCGCTCAGGTCGTAGTCCACTTCCAGGTAGTGATCGCTGAACGCCACGTTCTGTTCTGGATCAAGCACTTCCAGCAGCGCAGACGCAGGGTCGCCACGCATGTCCGACGACATCTTGTCGATCTCATCGAGCAGGAACAGCGGGTTTTTAACGCCCACTTTCGCCATCTTCTGGATCAGTTTACCCGGCATAGAACCGATGTAGGTACGGCGGTGACCGCGGATTTCCGCTTCATCGCGTACGCCACCCAGCGCCATACGGATATACTTACGTCCGGTCGCTTTAGCGATGGACTGACCCAGAGAGGTTTTACCCACCCCCGGCGGTCCAACCAGACACAGAATTGGGCCCTTGATTTTGTTTACACGGCTTTGTACCGCGAGGTACTCAAGAATGCGGTCTTTCACGCGTTCCAGACCGTAGTGGTCGGTATCCAGGATTTCCTGCGCCTGACGCAGGTCTTTTTTGACCTTGCTGCGGGCGTTCCACGGAACCTGCACCATCCACTCAATGTAGCCGCGTACAACGGTCGCTTCAGCCGACATTGGAGACATCATTTTCAGCTTCTGCAGTTCTGCCTCAGCCTTCTCTTTCGCCTCTTTCGGCATCTTCGCCGCGTCGATCTTACGCTTCAGCGCTTCGTTTTCGTCCGGCGCGTCGTCCATCTCGCCCAGTTCTTTCTGAATGGCCTTCATTTGCTCATTCAGATAGTACTCGCGCTGAGATTTCTCCATCTGCTTTTTCACGCGGTTGCGAATGCGCTTCTCAACCTGCAGCAGATCGATTTCAGACTCCATCATCGCCATCAGGTATTCCAGACGTTCGTTGACGTCGGACATTTCCAGCACGGACTGTTTGTCAGCCAGCTTCAGCGGCATGTGTGCAGCGATGGTGTCAGCCAGACGCGCAGGATCGTCGATGCTGTTCAGCGACGTCAGCACTTCTGGTGGAATTTTCTTGTTCAGCTTGATATAGCCTTCAAACTGGCTAATCGCGGTGCGAACCAGCACTTCCTGTTCACGCTCATCAAGCTCAGGCGAATCAAGGTACTCGGCCTTTGCAGAGAAGTGCTCGCCGTCATCTGACAGAGTGGTAATACGCGCACGCTGCAGGCCTTCTACCAGCACCTTCACGGTGCCGTCAGGCAGCTTCAGCATCTGCAAAATAGAGGCCACGGTCCCGACGGTGAAAAGATCGTTTACACCCGGCTCATCCGTTGATGCTTCTTTCTGCGCCACCAGCATGATTTTTTTATCATGATCCATGGCGGCTTCGAGGCAACGGATAGATTTTTCCCGCCCTACAAATAAGGGTATGACCATGTGCGGATAAACCACCACATCGCGCAACGGCAATACGGGGATTTCAATGCGTTCAGAACGCTCAGGATTCATAGAGCTCTCTCTTAGTTAGTGTCCGCCAGGTAAGCTGGTCATGTTACTGTGCTTCACATAACCATTAACATGTATCCAGTATATGGGGATGTTTCCCACACATTCAACGCTATGAATACGGAAAAAGTAAAGGGGAGATAAAATCCCCCCTTTTTGATTAACTGCTTGTATGATTTGGTTAATTATTCGCCAGATGCCTGCTGTGCTTCCGGTTTGCCGTAAATCAGCAGCGGCTTGGTTTGGCCGCTAATCACGGACTCGTCAATCACCACTTTCTCAACGTCTTCCATCGACGGCAGATCGTACATGGTATCGAGCAGTGCCGCTTCAACAATTGAACGCAGACCACGCGCACCGGTTTTACGGACCATCGCTTTCTTGGCAATAGCATCCAGCGCTTCGTCGCGGAATTCCAGATCAACGCCTTCCAGATTGAACAGCGCCTGATACTGCTTGGTCAGCGCATTTTTCGGCTCTTTCAGGATCTGGATCAGCGCGTCTTCGCTCAGCTCATTCAGCGTTGCCACAACCGGCAGACGGCCGATGAATTCAGGGATCAGACCGAATTTGATCAGATCTTCCGGTTCAACCTGAGACAGCAGTTCGCCTTCGTTTGGTTTTTCGGACGTCGATTTCACCGTTGCGCCAAAACCAATGCCGGAGCCGGTTTCAACACGGTGGGAGATGACTTTGTCCAGGCCAGCAAACGCGCCACCACAGATGAACAGGATCTTGGAGGTATCAACCTGCAGGAACTCCTGCTGCGGATGTTTACGACCACCCTGCGGCGGAACGGCGGCAACCGTACCTTCGATTAGCTTCAGCAGTGCCTGCTGTACGCCTTCACCCGATACGTCACGGGTAATGGACGGGTTGTCAGATTTACGGGAGATCTTGTCGATCTCATCGATGTAAACAATCCCGCGCTGGGCTTTCTGTACGTCGTAATCGCACTTCTGCAGCAGTTTCTGGATGATGTTTTCGACGTCCTCACCCACATAACCGGCCTCGGTCAGGGTGGTGGCATCCGCCATCGTGAACGGAACATCAAGCAGGCGCGCCAGGGTTTCAGCCAGCAGCGTTTTACCGGAACCGGTTGGGCCGATCAGCAGAATGTTACTTTTACCCAGTTCTACGCCATTGCTGGTGTCGCCGTTACGCAGACGTTTGTAGTGGTTATAGACCGCTACCGCCAGCACTTTCTTGGCCTGCTCCTGTCCGATGACGTAGTCGTCAAGGTGATGACGAATTTCATGCGGCGTTGGAAGCGCGCTGCGCTCACGGTGCGGTGCGACTTCTTTAATCTCTTCGCGAATGATGTCGTTACATAAATCGACGCATTCGTCGCAGATATACACGGACGGCCCGGCAATCAGTTTACGCACTTCATGCTGGCTTTTGCCGCAAAAAGAGCAGTACAGCAGTTTGCCCGAACCATCTTTGCGTTTATCTGTCATGAGTCCAAACCTCTTTTTAAGTTCTTTGTGCCGCACATGACGACGCAAATGCCATTCTAAGACGCAAGCTGCAATCAGCAGCGTGCCGCCCTACCTTAGTATAGCGGCACACTCGCGTCGCGGGCATCAATTACGATGGGTCAACACGGAGTCGACTAAGCCGTACTCAACTGCCTCTGGAGCAGAGAGGAAGCGATCGCGCTCGGTATCGCGCTCGATCTGCTCGAGTGGTTGACCCGTATGCTGCGCCATAAGTTCATTCATGCGCGCTTTTACTTTCAGAATTTCACGGGCGTGGATTTCGATATCCGTCGCCTGCCCCTGGTAACCGCCCAGCGGCTGGTGAATCATCACGCGGGAATTTGGCAAGCAGAAACGCTTACCTTTCGCCCCTGCTGTTAACAGGAACGCGCCCATCGATGCAGCCTGACCCATACAGATAGTGCTTACATCAGGCTTGATGAATTGCATGGTGTCATAAATGGACATACCTGCTGTAATCACGCCACCAGGGGAGTTAATGTACAGGTAAATGTCTTTTTCCGGGTTTTCCGCTTCCAGAAACAGCATCTGCGCCACGATCAGGTTAGCCATGTGGTCTTCCACCTGGCCGGTCAGAAAGATAACGCGTTCCTTGAGCAGACGGGAATAGATATCAAAAGAACGCTCACCACGTGAGGTCTGTTCAATAACCATTGGCACCAGAGCCATATGGGGTGCAAAGTTATCTCGTTCGCCACTGTATGACATTTCCGTCTCCTGGATCAAAATTGAAAACACCTGCTGTACTGATTGTAACCTTACGGACGGATTATCAGCCAGTCTCATTCATCATGATTACGTACTTATGGGGTTCACAGTGCCCTATTTCAAGCATAACAACCTTTTGTTGTTACGCTAACACCGAAAGGGCGTTTTAGCACTCTTCCTGGGCTATCGCTGCGATAAAAAAAACCCGCTGCCGCAAGGCAACGGGTTTTCTGTTCAAACTTTAAACCGTTGGGGCGAAATTACGCCTGCTGGTTCATCAGTTCGTTGAAAGAGGTCGCTTTTTCGGTCACTTTCGCTTTCGCCAGTACCGCTTCAACAGCCTGCTCTTCCAGGGCAACGTTGCGCATGTTGTCCATCAGCTCTTTGTTCTTACCGTAGAACTCGATCACTTCTGATGGATCTTCGTATGCAGAAGCCATCTCTTCGATCAGGCCTTTCACACGCTCTTCGTCAGCTTTCAGCTCATGGGTACGAATCACTTCGCCCAGCAGCAGGCCAACAACAACGCGGCGTTTCGCTTGCTCTTCGAACAGCTCGCGTGGCAGTTCCATCGCTTGCTGCTGGTTGCCACCGAAACGCTGTGCAGCCTGACGGCGCAGAACGTCGATTTCGCTGTCGATCAGGGCAGCAGGAACGTCGATTTCGTTGGCTTTCACCAGACCTTCGATCGCCTGAGATTTAACACGGTTACGCACCGCGCCGTTCAGTTCGCGTTCCATGTTCTTACGCACTTCGGTACGCAGACCCGCTACGGAACCATCTTCCACGCCGAAACGCTTGATGAATTCTTCAGTCAGTTCTGGCAGTTCGCGCTCTTCAACTTTCTTCAGGTTGATAGCGAACTTCGCTGCTTTCCCTTTCAGGTTTTCAGCGTGGTATTCTTCCGGGAAGGTCACGTCGATAGTGAACTCTTCGCCAGCCTTATGGCCTTTGATACCGTCTTCGAAGCCTGGGATCATACGACCCTGGCCCATTGCCAGTACGAAGTCAGACGCTTTGCCGCCTTCGAACTCTTCGCCGTCTACAGAACCGGTGAAGTCGATGGTGACACGGTCTTCAGCGTCAACAGCACCTTCTTTCTCTTTCCAGTTCGCCTGCTGCTTGCGCAGGGTATCCAGCATGCCGTCAACGTCTTCGTCAGTCACGGAAACAACTGGTTTTTCAACTTCGATAGATTCCAGACCTTTCAGCTCAACTTCCGGGTACACTTCGAACTCTACGGAGTAGGTGAAGTCTTCGCCCAGTTTGTATTCGCCTGGAACGTAGTTCGGCGCACCGGCCGGATTGATTTTTTCTTTGATGATCGCATCAATAAAGTTACGGCTCATCAGTTCACCCAGCACATCCTGACGCACGGAAGCGCCATAACGCTGAGCAACAACATTCATTGGTACTTTGCCCTTGCGGAAGCCGTCAATACGTACTTTTTTTGCTACGTTGACCAGCTCGCTTTTCACAGCAGTTTCGATGCTGTCAGCAGCGATAGTAATCGTTACACGGCGGCCAAGGCCTTGAGTGGTTTCAACTGAAACTTGCATCTTGTTACCTCAAAAAAATCACAGTGCTCGGTCAACTCTGAATCTGTCTGTTATACCGGGATGCTCTCTTAGTGCAGATTCACATTCCCTGTCGCCAGAATCATCCCGAAGACATTCAATAAGACGCGGCATTATAGCGGCATCATTTAGGTGAGTCGAGAACGGTTGGGGCATGTTGCTGCGGCTTTTTTCACACTTTAAGGCTATTTTTAGCCTTAAAATCGCACCATCCGCTCAAAACTCAAACAAAACAAAACGGCCCGAAGGCCGTTTTGAGGAAATCTGTAAGCAACATACTGGAAAAGCTCCAGCCGTTGCAAATCCGATTTATCAGGCGATAGTGCCTGCACCGCGACAGGGCGGCGATGCGAAAACCGTATCCTGCAGGCCTTCCCATTCCTTAATGGTGTAGGTATGCAGTGCCAGAGCATGCACGGTCGTGGAGAGTTCTTCCGTCAAGGTGCTGTAGATCAAGCGGTGTCGATTCAGGAAACGTTCTCCCGTGAAGCGATCGCTAACCAGAACCACTTTAAAGTGGCTTTCAGAACCTGCCGGCACGTTATGACGATAGCTTTCGTCGACGACTTCGAGGAACACAGGGTTGAACGCTGCCCTTAATTTATCTTCTATATGCTCACGTATCATCATGAAATTACTCCTCCGACAACGCCAGGATGTCACCCATCCCTTTAAATGTTAGCCGCTTTTACCGTTTCCATTACACCTTGACAACAAATATTTAGCTTTCGTCTGATTTTCTCATTCAAACGAATGAAGTTCACTGTGAGACTCATACGTTTTGTCATACACGGATTGGGAAAAAGGGTGTTCTGGTCAGTTTTCGGACAAGGCGATGAATTTACATGCGTTGACCACTTCCCCTCGCCGTTGGCGATGTTATGATGGCGGCAATTTTTCTCTTAATATGCTTACGATTCGTTGAGAACCCGAAAATGTTAAAAAAACTCTTCTTTCCGTTGGTAGCCCTTTTTATGCTGGCAGGCTGTGCTACCCCGCCTACCACCATTGATGTCTCACCAAAAATCACCCTGCCTCAGCAGGACCCAAGCCTGATGGGCGTCACCGTGAGCATTAACGGTGCCGATCAGCGTCAGGATCAGGCGCTGGCTAAAGTGACCCGCGATAACCAGCAGGTTACTCTCACCGCGTCCCGCGACTTGCGCTTCCTGCTCCAGGAAGTGCTGGAGAAACAGATGACCGCTCGCGGCTACATGATTGGCCCAAGCGGCGCGGTCGATCTGCAGATCATCGTGAACAACCTGTACGCTGACGTGTCTCAGGGCAACGTGCGCTACAACATCGCGACCAAAGCGGATATCGCCATCATTGCCACCGCGAAGAATGGCAACAAGATGACCAAAAACTACCGCGCCAGCTACTCTGTTGAAGGTGCCTTCCAGGCTTCTAACCAGAACATTGCTAACGCCGTGAACAGCGTACTGACCGACACCATCGCCGATATGGCGCAGGACACCAGCATTCACGACTTCATCAAGCAAAACGCGCGTTAATCCCGCTCTCTGACCCGGTGTATCACCGGGTCAGTTTTATAAGAACATGTCCAGCCACTACTTACGCATTTTCCAGCAACCGAAATCAGCGATTCTGCTGATCCTCGGCTTCGCCTCGGGTTTACCCCTCGCGCTCACTTCCGGCACGCTACAGGCGTGGATGACGGTTGAGAACATCGATCTTAAAACCATTGGTTTCTTCTCGCTTGTCGGCCAGGCCTATGTCTTTAAGTTCCTGTGGTCTCCGGTTATGGATCGCTACACGCCGCCTTTCCTCGGACGTCGACGCGGCTGGCTAGTGATGACGCAGATCCTGCTGCTGCTGGCTATTGCGGCGATGGGATTTCTTGAACCCACCACCCAGCTTCGCTGGATGGCCGCGCTTGCAGTGGTGATTGCCTTCTGTTCCGCCTCTCAGGATATCGTGTTCGACGCCTGGAAGACGGACGTGTTACCTGCGGAAGAGCGCGGCGCCGGTGCGGCAATCAGCGTGCTGGGCTATCGCCTCGGGATGCTGGTCTCCGGCGGGCTGGCGCTGTGGCTCGCCGACCGTTACCTCGGCTGGCAGGGCATGTACTGGCTGATGGCCGCTCTGCTGATCCCCTGCATTATCGCGACGCTGTTCGCGCCCGAACCGAGTGACGTCATCCCGGTTCCCCGCTCGCTGGAGCAGGCCGTCGCCGAACCGCTCCGTGACTTCTTTGGCCGCAACAACGCCTGGCTGATCCTGCTGCTTATCGTCCTTTATAAGCTGGGCGATGCCTTTGCCATGAGCCTGACCACCACCTTCCTTATCAGGGGCGTCGGTTTTGACGCCGGTGAAGTGGGCGTGGTGAATAAAACGCTGGGGCTGTTTGCGACCATCGTCGGGGCATTGTATGGCGGCGTGCTGATGCAGCGCCTGACGCTGTTCCGCGCGCTGCTGATTTTCGGCATCCTTCAGGGCGCCTCTAACGCAGGCTACTGGCTGCTGTCGATTACCGACAAACATACGATCAGCATGGCCGCAGCGGTGTTCTTCGAAAACCTCTGCGGCGGCATGGGAACCGCGGCGTTTGTTGCCCTGCTGATGACCCTGTGCAACAAGTCGTTTTCCGCTACCCAGTTCGCGCTGCTCTCGGCGCTCTCCGCCGTTGGTCGGGTGTACGTTGGCCCGATTGCCGGCTGGTTCGTGGAAGCCCACGGCTGGCCAACATTTTATCTCTTCTCGGTCGTGGCTGCCGTGCCGGGAATTTTATTGCTGCTGGTCTGCCGTCAGACGCTGGAATATACCCAGCGGACAGAACATTTTATGCCGCGCACCGAATATCGCCGCACCTACCGTTTTGCGCTACGTCTGTTAATGGCGGGCTGCATCGCTCTGGCGCTCTGGCTTGTGGTGCTTATTATCAATGCCAGCACCTCTCTGGTACTCCCTTTCGAAGCCCTTCTGCTGGACGCAGGCGCCCTGCTGGCTATCGCCGGGATCCTGATCGGAGGTCTGCTTGATTTCATGGCGTTGCGTAAAACGCAGATGACCTGAAGAAAAATGCGAAAGGTTATTTCCCGTTGTAATCACTAACTGAAATTATAACGGTGAAATAGCCGCCAACCGCAAAAAAAATATTTGTTGATTTGTGCGGGATAGGATTTGGAAATTATTGGCTCCCATTCCAAAACGCTATTTTTCATTAAACGATTCAGCATACGAGAGTTTGATTTTTCGTTTTTTAGATGTCTTTTTATTGATAATTAATTGTTAATTTTTTGTTTATTTTTAACAATGGTTATACCAATTGCCCCTTTTAGGGTATGCTTGGGGGTCCTTTCGTTATAAAGCCCATGCCGTGCGGCTTCGGTCATAAAAACCGACATAATTTGCAACACTTGTGACACGTGCGGCAGAACCCGGTAACACCTTCCTGACACAGGCCTAATGATGTTTACAGTAATGTAACCTTCCCGTAAAATGCCCGCACACTTTAAACGCCACCAGACTCCGTGGAATTGAGGTCGTTAAATGAGACTCGGGAAATACAATAAAAGTTTGGGATGGTTGTCATTATTCGCGGGCACTGTATTACTCAGTGGCTGCGATTCTGCACTACTAGACCCCAAAGGACAGATTGGACTGGAACAACGTTCACTGATATTGACGGCTTTTGGCCTGATGTTGATTGTGGTTATTCCTGCCATTTTGATGGCTGTTGGTTTCGCCTGGAAGTATCGTGCGAGCAATAAAGATGCGAAGTATAGCCCTAACTGGTCACACTCCAATAAAGTGGAAGCTGTGGTCTGGACGGTTCCTATTCTGATCATCCTGTTCCTTGCCGTACTGACCTGGAAAACCACTCACGCACTTGAGCCAAGCAAACCGCTGGTTCACGATGAGAAACCTATTACCATTGAAGTGGTCTCCATGGACTGGAAATGGTTCTTCATCTATCCAGAGCAGGGGATTGCTACCGTGAATGAAATCGCCTTCCCGGCGAACACTCCGGTTCAGTTCAAAGTGACCTCCAACTCCGTAATGAACTCCTTCTTCATCCCACGTCTGGGTAGCCAGATTTACGCGATGGCCGGTATGCAGACCAACCTGCACCTGATCGCGAATGAAGCAGGCACCTATGATGGTATCTCCGCCAGCTATAGCGGCCCGGGCTTCTCAGGTATGAAGTTCAAAGCTATTGCGACGCCAGACCGTGCCGCTTTCGACCAGTGGGTTGAAAAAGCGAAGCAGTCTCCAAACACCATGTCTGACATGGCGGCGTTCGAAAAAGTGGCTGCACCAAGCGAATACAACAAGGTGGAGTACTTCTCTAATGTGAAACCAGATTTGTTCAAAGACGTTATTGGCAAATTTATGGATCACGGCAAGAGCATGGACATGACCCAGCCTGAAGGCGAGCACAGCGCGCACGAAGGTATGGAAGGCATGGACATGAGCCACGCGGAAACCGCTCACTAAGGGGCCGAGGAAGAAAATGTTCGGAAAATTGACACTGGATGCAGTGCCCTACCATGAACCGATTATCGTGGTTACGGTGGCTGCAATTATCATTGGTGGCGCGGCCTTACTGGCCCTGATCACTTACTTCGGTAAGTGGAGCTACCTGTGGAACGAGTGGCTGACTTCGGTTGACCACAAAAAACTCGGTATCATGTACTGCATCGTCGGTATCGTCATGTTAATTCGTGGCTTTGCGGATGCGATCATGATGCGTAGCCAGCAGGCACTCGCTTCTGCGGGTGAAGCCGGCTTCCTGCCACCGCACCACTACGATCAGATCTTTACCGCCCACGGCGTTATCATGATCTTCTTCGTGGCGATGCCGCTGGTTATCGGTCTGATGAACGTTGTCGTTCCGCTGCAAATCGGCGCGCGCGACGTGGCGTTCCCGTTCCTAAACAACCTGAGCTTCTGGTTCACGGTTGTCGGCGTTATCCTGGTTAACCTGTCACTGGGTGTGGGCGAATTCGCGCAGACCGGCTGGCTGGCTTATCCACCGCTGTCAGGAATTGAGTACAGTCCGGGCGTTGGCGTCGACTACTGGATTTGGGCGCTTCAGCTCTCCGGTGTCGGTACTACCCTGACCGGTATCAACTTCTTCGTGACCATTATCAAGATGCGTGCCCCTGGCATGACCATGTTCAAGATGCCGGTATTTACCTGGGCATCTCTGTGCGCAAACATCCTGATTATTGCCTCCTTCCCAATTCTGACCGTCACCATCGCGCTGCTGACCCTGGACCGCTACCTGGGCACCCATTTCTTCACGAATGATATGGGTGGCAACATGATGATGTACATCAACCTGATTTGGGCCTGGGGTCACCCGGAAGTGTACATTCTGGTTCTGCCTGTGTTCGGTGTGTTCTCCGAAATCGCGGCAACCTTCTCGCGTAAACGTCTGTTTGGTTACACCTCTCTGGTGTGGGCAACCGTGTGTATTACCGTTCTGTCGTTCATCGTTTGGCTGCACCACTTCTTCACCATGGGTGCGGGCGCGAACGTAAACGCCTTCTTCGGTATTACCACCATGATTATCGCCATCCCTACCGGGGTGAAGATCTTCAACTGGCTGTTCACCATGTACCAGGGCCGCATCGTGTTCCACTCAGCGATGCTGTGGACTATCGGCTTCATCGTAACCTTCTCCGTAGGTGGGATGACCGGCGTACTGCTGGCGGTACCAGGCGCTGACTTCGTTCTGCACAACAGCCTGTTCCTGATTGCGCACTTCCATAACGTTATCATCGGTGGCGTGGTCTTCGGCTGCTTCGCTGGCGTAACCTACTGGTGGCCAAAAGCGTTCGGCTTCACGCTGAACGAAAAATGGGGTAAACGCGCGTTCTGGTTCTGGATCATCGGCTTCTTCGTAGCATTTATGCCGCTGTACGTGCTGGGCTTCATGGGTATGACCCGTCGCCTGAGCCAGCAGATCGATCCGCAGTTCCACCCAATGCTGATGGTTGCAGCGGGCGGTGCCGTGCTGATTGCCTGTGGTATCGCGTCTCAGCTGATTCAGTTCTACGTGTCTATTCGCGACCGCGACCAGAACCGTGACCTGACCGGTGACCCATGGGGTGGCCGTACGCTGGAGTGGGCAACCTCTTCTCCACCTCCTTTCTATAACTTTGCCATCGTGCCGCAGGTTCATGAACGCGACGCATTCTGGGAAATGAAAGAAAAAGGTGAAGCGTACAAGCAACCTGCTCATTACGAAGAAATCCACATGCCGAAAAACAGCGGTGCGGGTATTGTGATTGCCGCCTTCGCAACGGTATTTGGTTTCGCAATGATCTGGCACATCTGGTGGATGGCGATTGTTGGCTTCGCCGGCATCGTAATCAGCTGGATTGTGAAGAGCTTTGACGAGGACGTGGACTACTACGTACCAGTCCGTGAAGTTGAGAAGCTGGAAAATCAGCATTTCGACGAGATTTCTAAAGCGGGGCTGAAAAATGGCAACTGATACTCTGGCGCACTCAACTGCCCACGCGCATGAGCATGCGCACCACGATACAGGACCGACCAAAGTCTTCGGTTTCTGGATCTACCTGATGAGCGACTGCATTCTGTTCTGCTGTCTGTTCGCGACCTATGCCGTTCTGGTGAACGGCACGGCGGGCGGCCCGACCGGCAAGGACATCTTTGAACTGCCGTTCGTTCTGGTTGAAACCGCACTGCTGTTATTCAGCTCCATCACCTACGGCATGGCGGCTATCGCCATGTACAAAAACAACAAGAGCCAGGTTGTGTCCTGGCTGGCGTTGACCTGGCTGTTTGGTGCTGGATTTATCGGGATGGAAATCTATGAATTCCATCACCTGATCATGGAAGGCTTCGGCCCGGATCGCAGTGGCTTCCTGTCCGCGTTCTTCGCGCTGGTCGGCACCCACGGTCTGCACGTGACCTCCGGTCTGATCTGGATGGCAGTACTGATGTTCCAGATCTCCCGTCGCGGCCTGACCAGTACTAACCGTACCCGTATCCTGTGCCTGAGCCTGTTCTGGCACTTCCTGGACGTGGTGTGGATCTGTGTGTTCTCTGTTGTATATCTGATGGGGGCGATGTAATGAGTCATTCAAACGATCATGGCGCTTCCCACGGTAGCGTAAAAACCTACATGACAGGTTTCATCCTGTCGATCATCCTGACGGTGATCCCGTTCTGGATGGTGATGAGCGGTTCTGCGTCTAAGCCGGTTATTCTGGGTGCAATCCTGGTGACCGCGGTGATTCAGATTCTGGTGCATCTGGTTTGCTTCCTGCACATGAACACCAAGTCCGATGAAGGCTGGAATATGACCGCCTTTATCTTTACCGTGATTATCATCGCTATCCTGGTAGTCGGTTCCATCTGGATTATGTGGAACCTCAACTACAACATGATGGTTCACTAAGAGCGGCGAGTATGTTTAAGCAATACCTGCAAGTAACGAAACCAGGCATCATCTTTGGCAACCTGATCTCCGTGATCGGAGGGTTCCTGCTGGCCTCTAAGGGCAGCATTGATTACACCCTCTTTATCTACACGCTGGTCGGTGTGTCACTGGTTGTTGCGTCCGGTTGTGTATTTAACAACTACATCGACATGGATATCGACAAGAAGATGGAAAGGACCAAAAATCGGGTGCTGGTGAAAGGCCTGATCGCCCCTTCCGTCTCGCTGGTGTACGCCACCTTGCTGGGTATTGCTGGCTTTATGCTGCTGTGGTTTGGTGCTAACCCGCTGGCCTGCTGGCTGGGGGTGATGGGGTTCGTGGTGTATGTGGGCGTCTACAGCCTGTATATGAAACGCCACTCCGTCTACGGCACGCTGATTGGTTCTCTCTCCGGCGCTGCGCCGCCGGTAATTGGCTACTGCGCGGTAACGAACGAGTTCGACAGCGGTGCGCTGATCCTGCTGGCTATTTTTAGCCTGTGGCAGATGCCGCACTCCTATGCCATCGCGATTTTCCGCTTTAAGGATTATCAGGCAGCGAACATTCCGGTTCTGCCGGTCGTGAAGGGCATTTCTGTTGCCAAGAACCACATCACGCTGTACATCATCGCCTTTGCCGTGGCAACGCTGATGCTCTCTCTGGGCGGTTACGCTGGATACAAATATCTGGCGGTAGCGGCCGCGGTGAGCGTCTGGTGGCTCGGTATGGCGCTGCGCGGTTACAAAGTGGAAGATGACAAAGTCTGGGCGCGCAAACTGTTTGTGTTCTCGATTGTGGCCATCACCTCACTGTCCGTGATGATGTCCGTGGACTTCATGGTGCCAGATTCACACAACCTGCTGACTTACGTCTGGTAAGCCAAACAGGTCAATAAAAGGGTGCTTCGGCACCCTTTTTTATTCACTGAATCTACTAATAACGCATGTAATATTTGTTAAATAACCCTTTATTTACCCCGCCCCTTCCCCGCACTACACTATGGCCTGCTTTTGAACTGAGGTGGTAATGAACGATTATAAAATGACGCCAGGCGAGCTACGCGCGACCTGGGGCTTAGGGACTGTCTTCTCGCTACGGATGCTTGGCATGTTTATGGTCCTGCCTGTTCTGACCACGTACGGTATGGCGCTACAGGGGGCCAGCGAGGCGCTGATTGGGCTCGCGATCGGCATCTACGGTCTGGCGCAGGCGGTCTTCCAGATCCCCTTTGGCCTGCTCTCTGACCGGGTAGGTCGAAAGCCGCTGATCGTCGGCGGGCTGCTGGTCTTTGTGCTCGGAAGCGTGATTGCCGCCCTCTCCCATTCCATCTGGGGGATTATTCTCGGCCGCGCCCTGCAGGGCTCCGGCGCGATTGCCGCCGCGGTGATGGCGCTGCTGTCCGACTTAACCCGCGAGCAGAACCGCACCAAAGCGATGGCGTTCATCGGCGTGAGCTTTGGCGTGACCTTTGCGATTGCGATGGTGCTGGGCCCCATCATTACGCACACGTTGGGTCTGCACGCCCTGTTCTGGATGATTGCCGTGCTGGCGACCATCGGTATTGCCTTAACCCTGTGGGTCGTGCCGGACAGCAAGAACCACGTTCTGAACCGCGAATCAGGGATGGTAAAAGGCTGCTTCAGCAAAGTAATTGTCGAGCCGCGCCTGCTCAAGCTGAACTTTGGCATTATGTGCCTGCACATCCTGCTGATGTCGACCTTTGTCGCCCTGCCCGGCCAGCTTGCCGCTGCGGGTTTCCCGGCGGCTGAGCACTGGAAAATCTATCTGGTCACGATGCTGATTTCGTTTGTCTCCGTCGTGCCGTTCATCATCTACGCCGAAGTGAAGCGCAAAATGAAGCGCGTCTTCGTGGGCTGCGTGGCGGTCCTGCTGATTGCCGAAATTGTGCTCTGGGGTGCCGGTCCGCACTTCTGGGAGCTGATTGCCGGCGTACAGCTGTTCTTCCTGGCCTTTAACCTGATGGAAGCGCTGCTGCCGTCGCTGATCAGCAAAGAGTCCCCCGCCGGATATAAAGGCACCGCGATGGGCATCTACTCCACCAGCCAGTTTCTCGGCGTGGCGATCGGCGGCTCGCTCGGCGGCTGGGTGGACGGCCTGTTTGATTCACAAACCGTGTTCCTCGCCGGTGCGCTGTTGGCAACAGTCTGGCTGCTGGTTGCCAGCACCATGAAAGAGCCGCGCTACGTGAGCAGCCTGCGCGTGGAAATCCCGGATGATGTGGAAATCAGCGATATGCTGAAGCAGCGTCTGGAAGCCAAAGAGGGTGTGACAGAAGTGCTCATCGTCCCGGAAGAGCGCAGCGCTTACGTCAAAATAGACAGTAAAATGACCAACCGCTTCGAGGTAGAGCAGGCGATCAAAGCGTGAAAAAAAGCCCGGTCAAACCGGGCTTTTTATATTAATCGCGGAAGTTTTTAAACTGGAACGGTTGCCCCAGATCGCCGCCGCGCACCAGCGCCATCACGGACTGGAGGTCATCGCGGGATTTACCGGTCACGCGAATTTCTTCGCCCTGAATCTGTGCCTGCACCTTCAGCTTGCTGTCTTTGATGAGCTTAACGATCTTCTTCTGCACAGCGCTCTCAATGCCCTGCTTCAGCTTAGCTTCCACAAACCAGTTCTTACCGCTGTGCACAAACTCTTCCGGCACGTCCAGAGACGTCCCTTCAATGCCGCGCTTCAACAGCTTGGCGCGCAGAATGTCGAGCAGCTGATTCACCTGGAAATCAGACTCGCTCAGCACCTTAATGGTCTTATTTGCGTCGTTCAGCTCAAACGACGCCTCAACGCCGCGAAAATCGAAACGTGACTCAACTTCGCGGGTTGCGTTCTCAACGCCGTTGCGAACTTCCTGGATATCAACTTCGGAAACAATATCGAAAGATGGCATCTTTTCTTCTCCCTTCACTTTTGTTGCGTTGCATAATACCCGCTACGAGGCATAACTCAACAGAAGCTTAGCTGTATAATTAAGCTGTAACACCTGGCGCAGTTGCAGGTGAGGAGGAACAATGAAAATTACGGTGCTCGGATGCGGAGCGCTTGGTCAGCTGTGGCTGACCGCGCTGTGCAAGCACGGACATGAGGTTCAGGGCTGGCTGCGCGTGCCCCAGCCCTATTGCAGTGTAAACCTGATTGGTGAAGACGGAAGCATCTTTAACGAATCCCTCACCGCGAACGATCCTGACTTCCTGGCGCAAAGCGATCTTTTACTGGTAACGCTTAAAGCGTGGCAGGTCTCAGACGCGGTAAAAACGCTGGCCGCGCAGCTCCCCTCCACTTCGCCCATACTGCTGCTGCATAACGGCATGGGGACGCTTGATGAGCTGAAAAACGTCCCGCAACCCTTGCTGATGGCGACGACCACGCACGCTGCGCGTCGCGACGGCAACATCATCGTGCATGTCGCCAGCGGCGTGACGCACATCGGGCCCGCCAGAACTCAGAATGGAGATTACAGCTATCTTGCCGATGTGCTGCAGAAGGTGCTGCCGGACGTCGCCTGGCACAACAACATCCGCCCTCAGCTGTGGCGCAAGCTGGCGGTAAACTGCGTAATCAATCCGCTGACGGCGCTATGGAACTGCCCGAACGGAGAGCTGAAAAATCATCCGCAGGACGTTGCCATGCTGTGTGCGGAAGTCGCGGCGGTCGTTGAGCGGGAAGGCCTGCATACCTCGGCCGACGATTTGCGCTGCTATGTCGAGCAGGTAATTGAGAGCACGGCAGATAACATCTCCTCGATGCTGCAGGATGTTCGGGCATTACGCCACACGGAGATCGACTACATCACCGGCTATCTGTTAAAACGCGCCCGCGCGCACGGTATAGCCGTGCCGGAAAACGCCCGTCTGTATGACCTGGTTAAACGTAAGGAGAGTGAATATGAGCGCGTCAGCACTGATCTGCCTCGCCCCTGGTAGCGAAGAGATGGAAGCGGTCACCACCATTGATTTGATGGTGCGCGGCGGCATTAAGGTCACCACCGCCAGCGTCGCCAGCGACGGTAATCTGGCAATCACCTGCTCGCGCGGGGTGAAAATCCTTGCGGATGCCCCCCTTGTTCAGGTGGCTGACGGCGATTACGACATCATCGTTCTGCCCGGCGGCTTAAAAGGCGCGGAATGTTTTCGCGACAGTCCGCTGCTGGTCGAGACCGTGCGTCAGTTTCATTTATCCGGCCGCATCGTCGCGGCAATCTGTGCCGCCGCCGGAACGGTTCTGATTCCGCACGATATCTTCCCCATCGGCAACATGACCGGTTTCCCGGGGCTCAAGGATACGATCCCGGAAGAGCACTGGGTGGATAAACGCGTCGTCTGGGATCCGCGCGTCAACCTGCTGACCAGCCAGGGGCCAGGCACCGCGATTGATTTTGGCTTAAAGATTATTGACCTGCTGGTCGGGCGCGAGAAGGCCTACGAAGTAGCGTCATCGCTGGTGATGCCTGCGGGGATTTATAATTATTACGAATAGGTGTTCTCCCTCACCCTGTGGGAGAGGGGCGGAGGCAACAGGTCGCCCCCGCCCTGCAATAAACTACGGGCGATACACCTTCACATTCGCAAAGCCCTGCTCGCGCAGATACAGCGCCTGCAGACGGCTCATCACCCCACGCTCACACCACAGCAGATAGGTTTTGCTCTGGTCGAGGTCGCCAAATTTGGTGCTCAGCTTGTAGAACGGCAGAGAAACCACTTCGACGCCTTCAACCTGCAGCGGCTTGTCATCCTGCTCATCAATGGAGCGAATATCCAGAATTGCATCGTTAGCGCCGAAACCGCTCACGGTTTCAACTTCAACGACTTCCTGCTCGGTCTGCTGGGCAATCTCGCGGATATCAATGTTGGAGGCTTCCTCCACCACTTTTTCCAGAATGCTGAAATCGAAGTTCTCTTCTTCCGCTTCGATCTTCGCCTTCACCGCCTTCACCGTTGGGCTTTTTGAGATCACGCCGCAGTATTCCGGCATGGTGCGGGCAAAATCTTCGGTGCCGATTTCGCGCGCCAGGTCGATGATGTGCTCTTTGTCGTGGGAGATCAGCGGGCGCAGGATCAGCGTATCAGACACATTGTCGATCAGACGCAGGTTGGTCAGCGTCTGGCTGGATACCTGGCCCAGCGCTTCACCGGTGACCAGCGCCTGCACGCCGTAGCGCTCGGCAACTTTGGACGCCGCACGCACCATCATGCGCTTCAGCACCACGCCCATCTGGCCGTCGTCCACTTTTTCGAGGATTTCGCCGACCACAGGTTCGAAGTTGATCGCCACGAAACGCACGCGGTGGGAGCTGCCGAAGCGGTTCCACAGATAATGCGCCACCTGACGTACGCCGATTTCGTGCGCCGCACCGCCCAGGTTGAAGAAGCAATAGTGCACACGGCAGCCGCGACGCATCAGCATATAGCTGGAAACGCCGGAATCGAAGCCGCCGGAGATCAGGGACAATACGTCTTCCTGGGTGCCAATCGGGAAGCCGCCGATACCTTCATAGCGCCCTTTCACCAGCAGCAGGCGATCGTTTTCGATCTCCAGGTTCACGGTCACGTCCGGGTTGGTCAGACGAACGCGCGCCGTTTCAACGTGCTGGTTCAAACCGCCGCCGACGTAACGTTCCACTTCAATAGAGCTGAACTCGTGCTTGCCGCGACGCTTCACGCGCACGCAGAAGGTTTTGCCTTCGATCTGATCGCGGTACTGGAGCAGCGCTTTCTCGAAGATGTCGTGCATATCGCTGAACGGAACATCTTCCACTTCCAGGATATGGTGGATCCCCGGAATACGGGTCAGCGCGTCGCGAATATCCTGACGTTTGTTTTCGTCTTTGGCGCGCACTTCAACGTGGTCCCAGTGGCGCACCACGGCGAGGGTTTCGTCGTAGTGCTTTAATACGTTACGAATGTTCCCGGTGAGAATTTTAATAAAGCGCAAACGCACAGATTGGCTTTTGATGGTGATTTCAGGGAACAATTTAATGATAAACTTCATGGCGGCAATGTTTCTTAGGCAAGCGTATTAAGGCTTGTAATGGAAAAGAGTACAGCAGCCCACACCCGTGGCTGCATCCAGGCGCGCAAGTATACCACCATCGCGCCGCTCCTGTGCACATTGCGCGTTATTTGATAATTGCCCTGAGTCCGTTACCATGTCGGGGCTGAGAATATAAGAGTCAATTCACTATGCCGAAGAAGAACGACGCACCGGCCAGTTTCGAAACTGCGCTGAGTGAACTGGAGCAAATCGTTACCCGTCTTGAGAGCGGCGATCTCCCGCTGGAAGAGGCGCTCAATGAATTCGAGCGTGGCGTGCAGCTGGCGCGCCAGGGACAGGTCAAACTGCAGCAGGCCGAGCAGCGCGTGCAGATCCTGCTTTCCGACAGCGAAGACGCGAAAACCACGCCTTTCACACCGGACGCCGAGTAAATGGATTTTGCCAACGAGCTTCAGGCGCGTGTCGTACGCGCCAACGACGCCCTGCGCCGTTTTATTGCGCCACAGCCTTTTCAGAACACTCCACTGGTTGAAGCCATGCACTATGGCGCACTCTTGGGTGGAAAGCGCCTGCGCCCGTTCCTGGTGTACGCCACAGGCAATATGTTTGGCATCAGCGATAACACGCTGGACGCCCCGGCAGCCGCCGTGGAGTGCATCCACGCCTACTCGCTGATCCACGACGATCTCCCGGCCATGGACGACGACGATTTGCGTCGGGGTCAACCCACCTGCCATATCAAGTTTGGCGAGGCGAATGCCATTCTGGCGGGTGATGCCCTGCAAACGCTGGCGTTCTCGATTCTGAGCGACGCGCCGATGGCGGAAGTGGCCGACCGCGATCGGCTGGCGATGATCTCCGAGCTGGCAATGGCCAGCGGCGTGGCCGGCATGTGCGGCGGACAGGCGCTGGATCTTGAAGCGGAAGGACGTCAGGTTAATCTGGAACAGCTGGAGCGTATTCACCGCCATAAAACCGGGGCGTTGATTCGTTCCGCCGTTCGCTTGGGCGCGCTGAGCGCGGGTGAACAAGGGCGCAAAGCCCTGCCGATTCTGGACAGATACGCAGAAAGTATCGGTCTGGCATTCCAGGTTCAGGATGACATTCTGGATGTGGTGGGCGATACTGCAACATTGGGTAAACGTCAGGGTGCGGACCAGCAGCTTGGCAAAAGTACCTATCCCGCCCTGCTGGGCCTTGAGCAAGCCCAACGTAAAGCCCGGGATCTGATTGACGAAGCCCGCCAGTCCCTAAATGAACTGGCCGCGCAATCGCTGGATACCTCGGCACTGGAAGCGCTAGCGGACTATATAATCCAGCGTAATAAATAAACTATATATCTCGATGAGCCTTTGATGAGTTTTGATATTGCCAAATACCCGACACTGGCGTTAGTTGACTCCACCCAGGAGCTACGTCTGTTGCCGAAAGAGAGCCTGCCGAAGCTGTGCGACGAGCTGCGTCGCTACCTGCTCGACAGCGTAAGCCGCTCCAGCGGCCATTTCGCCTCCGGGCTTGGCACGGTAGAGCTGACCGTGGCGCTGCACTACGTCTATAACACGCCGTTCGATCAGCTGATCTGGGACGTGGGGCACCAGGCTTATCCGCACAAAATTCTGACCGGACGTCGCGATAAAATTGGCACCATTCGTCAGAAAGGCGGCCTGCACCCGTTCCCGTGGCGCGGTGAGAGCGAGTACGACGTGCTGAGCGTCGGCCACTCTTCCACCTCCATTTCTGCGGGCATCGGGATTGCCGTTGCCGCCGAGAAAGAGAACAAGCAGCGCCGCACCGTCTGCGTGATTGGCGACGGCGCCATCACCGCAGGGATGGCCTTCGAAGCCATGAACCACGCGGGCGATATCAAGCCGGACATGCTGGTTATCCTTAACGATAACGAAATGTCGATTTCCGAGAACGTCGGCGCGCTGAACAACCATCTGGCCCAGCTGCTCTCCGGCAAGCTTTACTCCTCGCTGCGCGAAGGCGGCAAGAAAGTCTTCTCCGGCGTACCGCCGATTAAAGAGCTGCTCAAGCGCACCGAAGAGCACATCAAAGGCATGGTCGTGCCGGGCACCCTGTTTGAAGAGCTGGGCTTTAACTATATTGGCCCGGTTGACGGCCACGACGTGCTGGGCCTGGTGACCACGCTCAAGAACATGCGCGACCTGAAAGGCCCGCAGTTCCTGCACATTATGACCAAAAAAGGGCGCGGTTACGAACCGGCGGAAAAAGATCCGATCACCTTCCACGCGGTGCCGAAATTCGACCCGTCCAGCGGCTGTCTGCCAAAAAGCAGCGGCGGCATGCCGAGCTATTCCAAAATCTTCGGCGACTGGCTGTGCGAAACCGCAGCCAAAGACAACAAGCTGATGGCGGTGACGCCTGCCATGCGTGAAGGCTCCGGCATGGTGGAGTTCTCCAGAAAATACCCTGACCAGTATTTTGACGTTGCCATTGCCGAGCAGCATGCGGTGACGTTTGCGGCGGGCCTGGCCATTGGCGGCTACAAGCCGGTTGTCGCTATCTACTCCACCTTCCTGCAGCGCGCCTACGATCAGGTGATCCACGACGTGGCGATTCAGAAGCTGCCGGTACTGTTTGCTATAGATCGTGCAGGCATCGTCGGTGCCGACGGCCAGACGCACCAGGGCGCGTTTGATCTGTCTTTCCTGCGCTGTATTCCCGATATGGTTATCATGACGCCAAGCGACGAGAACGAATGCCGTCAGATGCTGTTTACCGGTTACCACTATCAGGATGGCCCAAGCGCCGTTCGCTACCCGCGCGGCAATGCGGTGGGCGTTGAGCTTCAGCCGCTGGAAAAACTACCGATCGGTAAAGGTCTGGTGAAGCGTCGCGGTGAAAAAGTGGCGATACTGAACTTCGGCACGCTGATGCCGGAGGCGGCTAAAGCGGCTGAAGCGTTGAATGCCACCCTGGTGGACATGCGCTTTGTGAAGCCGCTCGACGACTCTCTGATCCTGAGTATGGCTGAGACGCATGACGTGCTGGTCACGCTGGAAGAAAACGCCATCATGGGCGGCGCGGGCAGCGGCGTGAACGAGGTACTGATGGCGAACCGTAAAGCCGTGCCGGTGCTGAACATCGGCCTGCCGGATCACTTCATTCCGCAAGGTACTCAGGACGAAGCCCGTGCGGCTATTGGCCTGGACGCCGCCGGTATCGAAGCCAAAATCCGTACCTGGCTGGACTGACCCCTCCCCCTTTTCCGCTCCTGCTATGCTTAAACCTGGTGTTTAAACAGCAGGAGCGGAACCGTGCAATACACAACATTAGGAAAAACGGACCTTAAGGTTTCCCGACTATGTCTGGGATGCATGACCTTCGGCGAGCCCGATCGGGGAAACCACGCCTGGACGCTGCCGGAAGAGAGCAGCCGTCCGATTATCAAACGCGCCATCGAGGGCGGCATTAACTTCTTTGACACCGCCAACAGCTACTCCGACGGCAGCAGCGAGGAGATTGTCGGCCGCGCCCTGCGCGATTTTGCCCGTCGTGATGATATCGTCGTCGCCACCAAGGTCTACTACCCGGTGGGCGATCTGGCTGAGGGCCTTTCTCGCGCGCAGATCCTGCGCTCCATTGATGACAGCCTCAGACGCCTGAACATGGATTACGTCGATCTGCTGCAAATTCACCGCTGGGATTACAACACGCCAGTCGAGGAGACGCTTGAGGCGCTCAACGACGTGGTCAAAGCCGGGAAAGCTCGCTACATCGGCGCGTCGTCTATGCACGCGTCGCAGTTTGCCCAGGCGCTGGCTCTCCAGGCGCAGCACGGCTGGGCGCGATTTGTCACCATGCAGGATCACTACAATCTGATCTATCGTGAAGAAGAACGCGAGATGCTGCCGCTGTGCCATCAGGAGGGCGTGGCGGTGATCCCGTGGAGTCCGCTGGCGCGCGGCCGCCTGACCCGTCCATGGGGGGAAACCACGGCTCGCCTGGTATCGGATGAAGTGGGAAAAAATCTTTATTCCGGTACAGAAGCCAGCGATGCGCTGATTGCCGAACGTTTAGCCGGAATTGCCGACGATACCGGTGCCACTCGCGCCCAGGTAGCGCTGGCCTGGCTGCTGGGCAAGCGCGGGGTCGCGGCACCGATTATTGGAACGTCGCGGGAAGAACAGCTGGATGAGCTGCTGAATGCGGTGGATATCACGCTGACGCCAGAGCAGATTGCCGAGCTGGAGACGCCGTATCAGCCGCATCCGGTGGTGGGGTTTAAGTAAGCCCTGCCACAGAGAAAGGGAACAAAACACATAGGCCGGGTAAGGCGAAGCCGCCACCCGGCAAAAGCTTACGCGAAGTGATCGTACCCTTTCCAGTCCAGCGTAACGGGCGCGCCGTCTTTCACAAACTTCAGCCCTTCGCTCTCCGGCATGATCTGACCGATGCAGGTAAACTTCGCGCCGAGATGCGCTAACGCCACGTCCAGCGTTCCACGGTTGAGCTCAGGCACCGTGAAGCACAACTCATAGTCTTCACCACCGGAGAGCGCCCAGCGCAGGGCCTGCTCAGGCTCCACATGGCGAAGCAGTTGCTCAGACAGCGGGAAGAGATCCAGGTCAACGCGCGCACCTACGCCGCTGGCCTTCAGGATATGGCCGAGATCGGAGATCAGCCCGTCAGAGAGATCGATAGCCGAGCTTGCCCGTTCGCGCAGCGCCTGGCCGTGCAAAATACGCGGCGTTGGCCGCAGGTGGCGTTTCACCAGATACGCCGCATCGTCAGCATCTTCAACCGTTAAACGATTTTGAAGGATCGCCAGCCCGGCCGCGCTGTCGCCCGGCGTACCGGTCACGTAGATCCAGTCGCCGGGTTTTGCACCCGAGCGCTTCAGCGCGCGGCCGAGCGGCACGTAGCCGTGGATCGCCAGCGTCATCGACAGCGGACCGGCAGTCGTGTCGCCGCCAATCAGCTGCATATCGTAATAGCTAAGCTGCTCAAAAAGCGCATCGCTAAAGGCTTCCAGCCAGGCTTCATCTACCTCAGGCAGCGTCAGAGCCAGCGTCAGCCACGCGGGATCGGCCCCCATCGCCGCCAGATCGCTGACGTTAACCGCCAGGGCTTTATACGCCAGATCGGCAGGATCGATATCCGGTAAGAAATGACGGCCACACACCAGGGTGTCGGTGCTGATTGCCAGCGTCTGTTTTTCGGGAATATTGAGAAGTGCGCAGTCATCGCCAATGCCGGTTTCAACATCAAGACGAGAGGTTCTGACACGGTCGAAATAACGGGCAATCAGGGAGAATTCGCCGCATGCCATACGTTATGCCTCAGCAAATAAAAGAAAAAACCGGAGCCGCACTGCCCGTCAGGCAATGCAGGACTCCGGTTTGCGGATCACTTTTTGTGGGGACGGATCGCAGGTGCTGCTTTATCAAGTACGCCGTTTACAAACTTGTGGCTGTCTTCAGCGCCGAAGGTTTTCGCCAGCTCGATCGCTTCGTTGATGGCCACTTTATACGGCACATCATCACGTTTAGACAGCTCAAACAGCGCGATACGCAACACTGCTTTTTCAACCTGACCCAGCTCTTCGAGCAGACGGGACAGGTATGGCTTCATCAAGCCATCGAGATACGCGCTATTAGTCGCCACTCCCGACAGCAGTTCGCGGAAGTACAGAACGTCAACGTCTTTTACGTCCTGTTCTGACAGGAACTGGTATTCAACATCAGCGATGTCGTTCTGGGACAACTGCCAGGAGTAAAGTGCCTGGACGGCACATTCACGGGCGCGGCGACGAGCAGCAGGTTTCACGGAATTCCCCTTACAAAAAAATCAGGCCTTGATGGCTTTCAATACATTGATCATTTCAAGCGCGGTCAGTGCAGCTTCTGCACCTTTGTTACCGGCTTTGGTGCCAGCACGTTCGATGGCTTGTTCAATACTTTCGGTGGTCAGCACGCCGAACGCGACAGGAATTTCAGCATCCTGCGCAACGTGTGCCAGACCGTTGCTTGCACCGCCCGCAACGTATTCGAAGTGCGCAGTGCCGCCACGAATAACGGTACCCAGCGCAATCACCGCGTCGTATTTACCGGTTTTCGCCAGCGCGCCCGCCGCCAGTGGCAGTTCGTAAGCGCCTGGAACCCAAACAACGGTAATATTGTCATCTTTAACCTGGCCGATACGTTTCAGGGCGTCAATCGCACCTTCCAGCAGGCTGTCGTTGATGAAGTTGTTGAAACGCGCAATGGTGATGGCGACGCGAGCGTCCGGGGTAGCTACAGCAGCTTCAATAATGTTCATACTCTTCCTTTACGGGTTCATTTGGCCCCGCAGGGGGGCGGATTTTATCATAATACTTTGCGCACTGCTTCCCTATTTCAGGAGCAATTACGCTGTCGTTAAGTGGAGGCAGACATCCGGGCCTACCGGACGAATCTCGCTAAATTTGAGTTGCGGTGCGCCGGCCAGTTTTTCAAGGCCGGGCAGAACGAACAGGCCGCGCGCGTCGTGACCTAAGAGTTTAGGCGCAACGTAAACAATCAGCTCATCCACCAGCCCGGCCTGTAAAAGCGCACCGGCGAGCGTTGGCCCCGCTTCAACCCAGATGCTGTTCACCTGCTGCTTGCCGAGCAGCATCATCAGCACCACCAGATCCAGATGACCGTTATGCTCCGGCACCATAATACTGCGCACGCCTTCCGGCCATTCGCGCGTATCTTCTTTAGTGCGGGCGATCCAGGTTTCACCCGGCTGCTGGACAATACGGTGCTCCGGCGTCACGCGGTTCTGGCTATCAATGATAATACGCAGCGGCTGACGCAGGTTCTCCTGCGGGTACAGCGCCTGAGTATCGGCATTCAGCTCGTCCCAGCGCACGGTCATGGCCGGATCGTCAGCCAGAACGGTTTCACTGCTGGTGAGAATAGCATGGCTTTGCGCGCGAAGACGTTGCACATCGCGCCTTGCCTGTGGCGACGTGATCCACTGGCTTTCGCCGTTTGCCATCGCCGTACGACCGTCCAGCGAGGCGCCCAGCTTAAGCTGAATATACGGGAACCCCGTGCGCATGCGCTTCAGAAAGCCTTTGTTGATCGCTTCCGCGTCCTGCATCATCAGCCCATGGCTGACGTCAATGCCTTCCTGCTGCAGGCGATACAGACCGCGTCCGGCAACCTGTGGATTCGGGTCCTGCATTGAGGCGACCACGCGTGAAACACCCGCCGCGATCAGCGCTTCGCAGCACGGCGGCGTACGCCCGTGATGGCTGCAGGGCTCCAGCGTGACGTAGGCTGTGGCACCGCGCGCCTTCTCACCGGCCATGCGCAACGCATGGACCTCGGCATGCGGCTCGCCAGCACGATAGTGAAACCCCTCCCCTACGATCTCGCCATCTTTAACGATAACGCACCCGACGTTCGGGTTGGGATGGGTGGTAAAACGACCGCGCTGCGCCAGCTTCATGGCTCTCGCCATGTAAATCTCATCCTGCATGAGCTTAATCCTGTAAGCGGGCGATCTCTTCGCCAAACTCTTTGATGTCTTCGAAGCTGCGGTAGACCGAGGCGAAGCGGATATAGGCGACCTTATCGAGCTTTTTCAGCTGCTCCATCACCAGGTTGCCGATCATTTTGCTCGGCACTTCACGCTCACCCAAACCACGAAGGTAAGATTTTATGTGGTTTAACGCCATCTCAACGTCGTCCGCGCTGACGGGTCGTTTTTCCAGAGCCTTCAGCATCCCGCTGCGCAGTTTCTCTTCGTTAAACGGCTCGCGCACGTCGTTGCTTTTTACCACGCGCGGCATTACCAGCTCTGCAACCTCAAAGGTCGTGAAACGCTCGTTGCACACCAGACACTGCCGACGACGGCGTACGGATGACCCTTCGCCCACAAGACGAGAGTCGATGACTTTGGTATCCACAGCGGAGCAGAATGGGCAATGCATACGGTATCCCTGTTATGTGGTTAACTAATTTTCATTTTACCCTGATCTGGCCTGACAACAAAGGAAGAGCTTTTTGAGACAAAGGATCTATGTCTGACACGTCAAGGCTGGCTACCATTAAGGCGATCCGTTATTTCAAGGAAATAAACGCAATGACAAGACGTTACCTTAAAATTTTGCTGGTGGGGAGCCTCTTCACCCTTAGCGCCTGTGCACAGCAAACCGAAGTTCGCCAGATGAAACAAAGCGTCAACACGCTCAATACGGCGATGGACAAACTGAATAAAGAAACGGTGAAGATCACCCAACAAAACGCGCTGAACGCAAAATCCAGCAGCGGGGTGTATCTGCTGCCTGGTGCCAATACGCCTGCGCGGCTCAACAGCCAGATTGGCACGCTTAAAATGTCACTGGTGAACGTTGCGGCGAATGCAGATGGTACTCGCGCAACATTACGCATCCAGGGAGAATCCAACGATCCACTTCCGGCCTTCAGTGGCACCGTCGAGTGGGGCCAGATCCAGGGCACAACCGAGAGCTATCAGGAAGTGAATGTGAAGAACCAGTTGTTCACTGCTCCCGCGAGTATACTGGCGCCCAGCGATGTTGATATCCCGCTTCAGCTGAGTGGACTCACGCCAGATCAGTTAGGTTTTATCCGCATCCACGATATCCAGCCCGCCGCGCAGTAACCCCTCCTTCAGCGGAGTGCAATGTCACTCCGCTAACATTTACATTTCGTATGGATTGGCAACATAAATGATTGCCGCTACAATCCCGCCCGTTTAAAGTACGCAAACGTGAACGCAATCGATTACGCGTGTGAGAGATATGTGAAACAACACATATTTTTGTGAGCAGGGATTCCTATAATAGGCACCGCAGAAACACGAAATATTTAGAAACGCAATTCGCGCATTTTTCACTCCCGGAAGGGAATTTCAATCAGTGGCATGATTATGAAAAAAACATTACTTGCAGCCGGCGCTGTGCTGGCACTTTCCTCCTCTTTCACTGTTAACGCAGCGGAAAACGATAAACCACAATACCTCTCCGACTGGTGGCACCAGAGCGTTAACGTCGTGGGCAGCTACCACACCCGTTTCGGACCACAGATCCGCAACGATACCTACCTGGAGTACGAAGCGTTCGCCAAGAAAGACTGGTTTGATTTCTACGGCTATATGGATGCACCGGTATTCTTCGGCGGTAACACCGACGCGAAAGGTATCTGGAACCACGGTTCCCCACTGTTCATGGAAATTGAACCACGCTTCTCTATTGATAAACTGACCGGTACCAGCCTGGCGTTTGGTCCGTTCAAAGAGTGGTACTTCGCGAACAACTACATCTACGACATGGGCCGCAATAAGTCTGGTCGCCAGAGCACCTGGTACATGGGTCTGGGTACGGACATCGATACCGGCCTGCCAATGAGCCTGTCTCTGAACGTGTATGCTAAGTACCAGTGGCAGAACTACGGCGCCGCGAACGAAAACGAGTGGGATGGCTACCGTTTCAAAGTGAAATACTTTGTGCCAATTACCCAGCTGTGGGGCGGTAACCTGAGCTATATCGGCTTCACCAACTTTGACTGGGGTTCAGATCTGGGCGACAACGACTTCCGCGACCTGAACGGTAAGAAAGCGCGCACCAACGACTCCATCGCTTCCAGCCACATCCTGGCTCTGAACTACGATCACTGGCACTACTCTGTTGTTGCGCGTTACTGGCACAACGGTGGTCAGTGGAACGACGACGCGAGCCTGAACTTCGGCAACGGCGACTTCAGCGTTCGCTCTACCGGCTGGGGTGGTTACTTGGTTGTGGGTTATAACTTCTAATCAGCGCTGGACTGTGCGGGCTGATGCCCTCACCCTGACCCTCTCCCACAGGGAGAGGGAACAAATACTAAGAACGGCAACATACGTTGCCGTTTTGCTTTTACCTCGCCGCCAGGCTTTTTACTGCTTAACCTTCCGCAAAAAATCGGCCAGAGACCTGTCCGCACTCTCGCTAAACCGCCTCTCCGTCTGCACAATATTGAGACATCGGTCGAGCCGGAAACAGCGATAGTCATCGCGCCGTTCGCACCACGCCGCCAGCAGCCAGCGCTCACCCCAGAAGAACAATCCTAACGGCTGAACCTCACGCTGTGAGAGTTGCCCAACTTCGTCGCGGTAATGCAGCGCCAGCACACGCTGAGCGGAAATTGCCTGATGGATCATGTCAAAATCGCTACGGGAGTGGCTTTGCATGCAAAAATCCGGGGCGTAGATCCGCGTCTGCTCCGCCTTTCGACGACTCTCCTCGGGCAGGATAGCCAGCACCTTCTCCTGAGCCGACTCCAGCTCGCGCGAAAGCGATTCTCCTCCCCAGGTTTTGAGCAGGCGAATCGCGACGATCAGCGCCTCTGACTCCCTATTTGTCAGCATCAGCGGCGGCAGGTCAAAACCCGACATCAGCCGATATCCGCTCCCCGCCTCACCTTCCACCGGCACGCCGGAAAGCGACAGGTCGCGGATATCGCGGTAGACCGTGCGCTCGGATACGCCAAGCCGTTCCGCCAGATGCGCTGCCGTTGTCAGACGCCTGCCCCGCAGGATCTGCACAATCTGAAACAAACGGTCAGCGCGTCGGGTCATATCTTATTCCGCTCTCAGGCAGGTTGATGGAGGCCGACGCGGTTACCCTCGCTGTCGGTAAATAATGCGATAGTGCCAATGCCATGCGGCAGTTCCAGCGGGCCAAACACGCACTCGCCGCCCGCGAAGGCGATGCGATCGAGCGTGGCCGCCAGATTATCAGTATGCAGGTAAATAATAGCGCCCTGCAAAGACGGTGTAACGCCGTCAAATTTTGCCAGCGCCCCGCCGGTATACGGATCCTCATGCGGGAAAACGGCCAGCTCCGCACAGTCCATTTTCTCGCGACGCAGTGCGAGCTGCATCACCGGCTCATAAAATTTGATGGCGCGATCCATATCCGCGACCGGAATTTCAAACCAGTTAATGACGCTTTTCATACATCCTCCTGCCTGTTATTAGGGTTCAGAAGGAGTCTACGACAGGGCTCCTGACAGCATTGTGTCAGGAGTGTTTGTCAGGAGCAGATAAAAAAATCCCGGTCAACAGACCGGGATTTCGATAACGCGCTAAACGTCGCCTTACGGCAGAATGGACGGCTGATCCGCCCCTTCTTTCTCGACTTTCTGCTGGAGCAGGTGCTCGCGCTTCATGCCGAGTTTCAGTGCCAGAGCGGACGCGACGTAGATAGACGACGCCGTACCGATGGTGACACCGATCAGCATGGTCAGCGAGAAGCCTTCCAGTACCGGACCACCGAAGAGGAACAGCATCAGGATCACCATCAGGGTGGTACCGGATGTGATCAGGGTACGGTGCAGCGTCTGGGTCAACGACACGTTAAAGATTTCGTACGGCGTACCGCGACGGATCTTACGGAAGTTTTCACGGATACGGTCTGATACCACGATACTGTCGTTCAGTGAGTAACCGATAACGGACATCAGGGATGCCACAATCGTCAGGTCAATCTCAATGTGGAACAGCGACAGTATGCCCATGGTGATCACCACGTCGTGCGCCAGAGCGATAACCACACCGGCCGCCAGTCGCCACTCAAAGCGGAAACCGACGTATACCAGGATGGAAATCAGCGCCACCAGCAGCGCCATCGCGCCGGTCTGCGCCAGGTCAGCACCCACGCTTGGGCCGACGAACTCAATACGCTTGACCGCCGCGTTCTGGCTGGTTGTTTCGTTAATCACGCTAACAACCTTGCTGCCCAGCTCCTGGCTGCCGTTGGCATCGTGCACCGGTGGCATACGCACCATGATGTCGCGGCTGCTGCCGAAGTTCTGCAGCAGCGGCTCTTCAAAGCCCGCTTTCTGCAGAGACAGACGCATCTGGTCCATATCGACCGGTTTTTCCAGGGAGATCTCGATGACCGTACCGCCGGTGAAATCCAGCCCCCAGTTAAAGCCTTTCACGCCCATAATGACGATGGACAGAATCAGCAGGAAACCTGAAATGCCGAAGGCCCAGTAGTCCCAGCGCATAAAGTCCCAGACTTTACGGCCGTGGTTCAATTGTTCAACAGTATATTCCTGTGCCACAACGCACTCCTCAGATAGACAGCTTTTTGACGCGCTTGCCGCCGTACAGCAGGTTCACGATGGCACGGGTGCCGACAATAGCGGTAAACATTGACGTTGCGACACCGATACCGGTTGTAATCGCAAAGCCTTTGATCGCGCCAGTACCCACTGCATACAGGATAAGAACCTTAATCAGTGTTGTTACGTTCGCATCGAAGATAGAGCTGAACGCGCCTTTATAGCCTTCGTCAATCGCCTGCTGAATAGAGCGACCGTTACTCAACTCTTCTTTGATACGTTCGTTAATCAGTACGTTGGCGTCGACCGCCACCGCAAGGGTAAGAACGATACCCGCAATGCCCGGCATGGTCAGCGTCGCCCCCGGCAGCAGGGACATAATGCCGATGATCAGCACCAAGTTGGCGATCAGCGCGGAGGTCGCAATCAGACCAAACTTCTTATAGAAGAAAATCATGAAGAGGATAGAGACCACCAGACCGGCCAGACACGCTTCCAGACCCTGCTGAATGTTTTGCATACCCAGAGTTGGACCAATGGTACGTTCTTCAACAATCTGAATTGGCGCAATCAGCGCACCGGCACGCAGCAGCAGGGAGAGCTGACGCGCTTCGTTCGGGTTGTTAATACCGGTGATACGGAAGCTGTTACCCAGACGAGACTGGATATTGGCGATGTTAATCACCTCTTCCTCTTTCACCAGCACCGCACGACCGTTTGCATCTTTCTTACCGCTGTCTTTGTACTCCACGAACAGGGTCGCCATCGGTTTACCGATGTTGTCCTTGGTGAAGTTAGACATGATGTTACCGCCCGCGCTATCCAGCGAGATGTTAACCTGCGGCTGGTTGTATTCGTCCTGGCTCGACGTGGAGTCGGTGATGTGGTCACCGGTCAGGATCACGCGTTTGTACAGCACTACTGGCTGACCTTCGCGGGTCTGTTTCACTTCGGAGTCACCCGGAATACGCCCTGCGGCGGCAGCGGACTGATCGACGTTGGAGTTCACCAGACGGAATTCCAGGGTTGCGGTCGCACCCAGAATCTCTTTCGCACGCGCGGTATCCTGGATACCCGGCAGTTCAACCACGATACGGTCAGCACCCTGACGCTGTACCAGCGGCTCAGCCACGCCCAGCTGGTTTACACGGTTACGCAGAATGTTGATGTTCTGCTGAACGGCATATTCACGCGCTTCTTTCAGACGCGCATCGGTCATCACCGCGCGCAGCTGGTTGCTGCCCTGAGAGGTGATTACCAGGTCACGGTGACGTTGGGTCAGGTAATCTACAGCCTGATCGCGCGCCGCGCTGTCGCGGAACGTGATGCTCATGCCGTAGTTATCTTCTTTACGCACGGTGGTGTAAGCGATGCCTTTATCACGCAGATCGCTGCGCAGGCTGTCGATATTCTGTTCCTGCAGCTTGCCGAGCGCGGTATCCATATCCACTTCCATAAGGAAGTGAACGCCGCCACGCAGGTCAAGACCGAGTTTCATTGGCTCTGCTTTCATCGCAGCCAGCCAACGCGGGGTTGCAGGGGCAAGGTTAAGCGCCACGACGTATTTGTCACCCAGCACGCCCATCAGCGCTTCGCGAGCGCGGAGCTGCGTATCGGTGGTGTCGAAGCGAGCAAGAATTGCCCCCTCTTCCAGAGCCACAGACTTAGCGGTAATTTTTTCTTCTTGTAACGTTTTCTGGACCTGGATCAGCGTTTGCTCACTGGCGGCGACACCGCGCGCGCCAGTGATTTGAACAGCCGGATCCTCACCATACAGGTTGGGAAGCGCGTACAGCAGGCCGACGAGAATCACGACGACCAGCATGATGTACTTCCACAAAGGATAACGGTTTAACACGGCAGTTCCCTTTGGGAAAAGTTGGGATTACAGCGCCTTCATGGTGCCTTTCGGCAGAACGGCAGCTACGAAGTCACGTTTGATGACCACTTCAGTGGTGTCGTTCAGGGCGATAGCAATGTAGCCATTTTCAGCCACTTTGGTTACGCGACCCACCAGACCACCGTTAGTCAGTACTTCATCGCCTTTCGCAATGGAGTTCATCAGGTTTTTGTGCTCTTTGGTGCGCTTCTGCTGTGGACGCAGGATCATGAAGTAGAAGATCAGACCGAACACAACCAGCATCAGAATCAGAGACATCGGGCTGCCCTGCGCTGGAGCACCTGTTGCCGCTACCGCATCAGAAATAAAAAAGCTCATTCAAATTCCCTCATTATTAAAATTAATCAACGTTCAACGGTGGAACATCCCGCCCCTGACGTTGGTAGAAATCGGTCACGAAGCTCTCTAATTTACCCTCTTCGATAGCCTTACGTAAACCAGCCATTAAGCGCTGATAATAACGAAGATTATGAATGGTATTGAGACGCGCGCCCAAAATCTCGTTGCAACGATCGAGATGATGCAGATACGCGCGAGAATAATTGCGACAGGTATAGCAATCGCACTCGGAATCGAGCGGGCTGGTGTCACTCTTATGCTTCGCGTTACGGATTTTCACCACGCCATCGGTAACGAACAAATGGCCGTTACGCGCGTTGCGGGTTGGCATGACGCAGTCGAACATATCAATGCCGCGGCGTACGCCTTCAACCAGATCTTCTGGTTTACCCACGCCCATCAGGTATCGTGGTTTATCCGCCGGGATTTGCGGGCAGACATGCTCCAGAATGCGGTGCATGTCTTCCTTCGGCTCACCCACAGCCAAACCGCCGACAGCGTAGCCATCAAAACCTATCTCTACCAGACCTTTAACAGAGATATCGCGTAAATCTTCGTAAACGCTGCCCTGGATAATGCCGAACAGCGCATTTTTGTTCTGCAGGGAGTCAAAACGATCACGGCTACGCTTCGCCCAGCGCAGAGACATCTCCATGGAGCGTTTTGCGTAGTCCCAGTCAGCAGGGTACGGCGTACATTCGTCGAAGATCATCACGATGTCAGAGCCGAGATCGTACTGAATCTCCATCGATTTTTCGGGATCGAGGAAAATCGGATCGCCGTTGATCGGGTTACGGAAGTGTACGCCCTGCTCGGTGATCTTGCGGATATCGCCCAGGCTGAAGACCTGGAAGCCGCCGGAGTCGGTCAGGATTGGGCCTTTCCACTGCATGAAATCGTGCAGGTCGCCGTGGAGCTTCATGATCTCCTGACCCGGACGCAGCCACAGGTGGAAGGTGTTGCCGAGGATAATCTGTGCGCCAGTGGCTTCTACTTCTTCCGGCGTCATCCCTTTTACGGTGCCGTACGTGCCCACAGGCATAAACGCGGGGGTTTCCACCACGCCGCGATCAAACACCAGGCGACCGCGACGCGCGCGGCCATCGGTGGTATCGAGTTCAAATTTCATTTTTTCTCCGACGTCAGAAAAACAGTCCAACGTTGTAAAACGGTGCCGCGGACTTATTCCCCGACACGCTCATTCAAAGCCAGCGGATTGTACGTGATAAACATCGCGTCCCCGTAGCTAAAAAAGCGATATTTTTGTTCTACCGCAGACTTGTAGGCCGCCATCGTATGCTGATAACCGGCAAATGCCGACACCAGCATAATCAGCGTTGATTCAGGCAGATGGAAGTTGGTCACCAGCGCGTCAATCACTTTGTACTGATAGCCCGGGTAGATAAAGATCTGCGTATCGCCAAAGAACGGCTCGATAAGATCGCTCTTTGCGGCCTGCGCGGCGCTCTCGAGTGAGCGCACGGACGTTGTACCGACCGCCACGACGCGGCTACCGCGCGCTTTCGCCGCCAGCACCGCGTCCACCACGTCCTGAGGCACTTCAGCATACTCAGAGTGCATGATGTGATCTTCAATGCTGTCCACGCGCACCGGCTGGAAGGTTCCCGCGCCGACGTGCAGCGTCACGAACGCCATCTCCACGCCCTTCGCGCGCAGTTTCTCCAGCAGCGGCTCATCAAAATGCAGGCCCGCGGTCGGGGCAGCAACGGCGCCTGGCTTCTGGCTGTAGACGGTCTGGTACAGCTCGCGGTCGGCCTCTTCGTCCGGACGCTCAATATACGGCGGCAGCGGCATGTGGCCGATGGCGTTCAGGATATCGAGCACCGTGCGCTCGTCGTTGAACTCCACCTCAAACAGCGCATCGTGGCGCGCGGTCATGGTCGCTTTGATACTCTCATCATCGCCCAGCAGCAGTTCAGCGCCCGGCTTCGGCGCCTTAGACGCGCGAATATGTGCCAGAATACGTTTATCATCGAGCATACGTTCGACCAGCACTTCAATCTTGCCGCCGCTGGCTTTACGGCCAAACAGGCGCGCCGGGATCACGCGGGTATTATTAAAGACCAGCAGATCGCCAGGGTTGAGCTTGTCGAGCAAATCGGTGAAAGTACCGTGCGTCAGCTCGCCCGTTGGCCCATCCAGTGACAGTAAGCGACAGCTGCTGCGCTCAGGCATGGGATAGTGAGCAATCAGGGATTCAGGTAGTTCAAAGGAGAAATCGGCGACGCGCATGACGTATACTCGTGACTTAAAAACAGGCGGCATAGTCTAGTGCTCACACCCTTTTGCTGCAACAACTAGCCGCCCCCGGACAAATGAAACGCATGAATTTTCTCGCTCACCTGCATCTCGCTCACCTCGCTGACAGCTCCCTGTCCGGCAATTTGCTGGCCGATTTCGTACGCGGCAACCCCGCTGAGGACTATTCCCCTGAGGTTGTCGACGGGATTTTTATGCACCGCCGCATCGACGTGCTGACGGATAAGCTGCCGGAAGTGACGGAAGCCAAAGCGTGGTTTCGCCCTGAAACGCGCCGCGTTGCGCCGATCACGCTCGACGTGATGTGGGACCACTTTCTGTCGCGCCACTGGGAACAGCTGTCGCCGGAGATGCCCTTGCCGGCGTTTGTGCGCTATGCCCACCAGCAGGTGTCGATCATTCTGCCCGACTCGCCGCCGCGCTTTGTCAATCTGAATAACTACCTGTGGTCAGAGCGCTGGCTGGAGCGCTATCGCGAGATGGACTTCATTCAGAACGTGCTGAACGGGATGGCGAGCCGCCGACCGCGACTGGATGCGCTGCGGGATTCCTGGTATGACCTGGATGAACATTACGATGCGCTGGAAGCGCGTTTCTGGCAGTTTTACCCGCGCATGATGGCGCAGGCGAAAAACAAACAGCTCTGACAGAATTCGTATTGATAGGTAAAAGCTGGCGGAACGATTGTCACCACCTCTTTGTCTTATCCATGAACACTCTCTATACTGGCTCGCGTTGCGTTCCAAATAACCTTAGTATCTACAGGAGAATCATATGGTTCTGGTAACTCGTCCGGCTCCGGATTTTACAGCTGCAGCAGTTCTGGGCAACGGTGAAATCGTTGAAAACTTCAACTTCAAACAGCACACCAACGGTAAAGCGACCGTTCTGTTCTTCTGGCCAATGGACTTCACTTTCGTTTGCCCGTCTGAGCTGATTGCCTTCGACAAACGTTATGAAGAATTCCAGAAGCGTGGCGTGGAAGTTGTTGGCGTCTCCTTCGACTCTGAATTTGTACACAACGCATGGCGTAACACCCCTGTCGATAAAGGCGGCATCGGTGCGGTGAAATACGCAATGGTTGCGGACATCAAACGCGAAATCCAGCAGGCTTACGGTATCGAACATCCGGACGCTGGCGTTGCGCTGCGTGGTTCCTTCCTGATCGACGCTAACGGCATCGTTCGTCACCAGGTTGTGAACGATCTGCCGCTGGGTCGTAACATCGACGAAATGCTGCGCATGGTTGACGCGCTGCAGTTCCACGAAGAGCACGGCGAAGTGTGCCCGGCTCAGTGGGAGAAAGGTAAAGAAGGCATGAACGCGTCTCCAGACGGCGTGGCTAAATACCTGTCTGAGAACGTATCCAGCCTGTAATCGGCACGGTTTACGAAAAAGGCCCGCTTATGCGGGCCTTTTTTATGCCTTACGCTGCGTCTCTCGCCAGATGCGCCAGGCCATGCCCGCCAGCAGAATCACCCCCGCAATCAGCACGCCCCATACCAGAAGCGTGTTCATCCTGCTCTCCCGCTCGGCCGCAGAGGTAGCGGTCAGACGCTCCTGGCCGCCTAACGCGACATCATCCAGAATGTCGGCCTGCGGCAGGTTCGCCATGTCATAGGTCTTGCGCAGGTCGGCCGGGATCAGCATGCCGGGCTCCACGCTGGCAGGCTTCGCGGCGCCGTTGCCCCAGGCGAGCACGTACGGCGCTTTCCCCTGCGCGTTGAACACCAGGTCATAGCGGTCGCGATGTCCCGTGACGCTCGGCAGGTATTCTGGCAGACGCGCATTCAGCGTCGTGATTTTCACTGCCTGCACCAGCCCCCCGTTAAGCGAAACCGGTGGCGACGTTTTTCCCTCAAGACGGTAAAGGACCTCTTTCTTCAGAGGATGCCATGCGTCTTTTTCCGTACTCCGCCACGCGATCTCGACGGGAAGGACGCCGTCGCCATTCAGTGAGATGCTGACAGCACTCAGCGGCTGCGGGCGCGCCCAGTGCCACTGCGCTTCGCTTGTCGATAGCTGCTCCCCTTCCCCCTCAAGGTCGATAGCTTCCGGGGCCGCCTGGGCAGGTGCGCTGATTGCGTTTACGCCGGTCAAGGCTAGCCCCTGGCTCTGCGCATTCAGCACCACCATGAGATAGCGATTCGCATCGGGAGATAAAACCGTATCGGTATCGATCCGATCGAGCTTAAGACGGTCCTGGCCGCTGACGACGTCCAGCAATGGCATATCCTCGCGCAGGGTATACCAGCGCTTAAGATCCTCGCTGTAATAGACCGACGCCGTTCCCTGCCACGGCGTCTGCGGGGTATTCCAGAGCAGCTGCAGCTGGGATATAGCGATCTCGCCCGTCGCCTGTTCCGGCAGGGTCAGCAGATAATGTTGCCCGGCTGCGGCTGCTTTTTGCCCCTCCAGCACAATCTCAACGCCGTTTCCGGAACGGAGCAGGATCTTATCGCTATCACCGGATCCTCGCGAAGCCGCAAGCGGCGAGGCGTCCAGCGGGAAGAGGCGCAGCGCGGTGGATTGCACCGCCCCCTGCGGACGCGTCGCGCTGACCAGGCTGAAGGGAACCGGCTCGCCCGACTGGTTAAAGACGCGAACATCATGCAGATCCGGCGACGTGCTTTGCTCATAGACGGCGAGCGGCAGCATCACCCGATACCACTGGGAGGGAACAGACGTATCGAGTGAAAGACCAAAAGCATAGTCCCGGGGCGATTCCATTTGTCCCTCGTCGCAAAACGCCGGGCCGGAAAGCGCCAGCAGCGCGGTACAGGCTACCGCCTTCATCCATTTCATTTTTCATCTCCTGTTTTGGGCGGTAGCGGTGAGAAATACCCCACGATCAGAACCAGTATCGCCACGCCGATAAACGCCACCGCGCGCGACAAACCGCCTCCGCCCGCGCTGTCCACCAGCATCAGTTTAACCATCACCACGCCCAGCAGCGCGGCACCGCAGAGCCACTCCTGCCGGGAAGCCCGACGGGTGGCATGGATCATGACCACCAGCGCGCTCAGCATCCAGAACAGGGCAAAACTGGTCTGGATAAGCCGCGAATCCCACAGCGATGCCATTTTCCAGGCTACGTCGCCGTACCAGGCCAGGGCGCGCATCAGCGCGCCGTTCAGCCACCAGAAGCCAAACGCCATCAGCGCAACGGCAGGCCACGGGCGGGCCTGCGAGAGCCACGCCGGGTAGTAGCGATCCACCGCCCGATAAAAGACGACCAGCCCCAGCAGCGCGAACACCGCGCCTTCCTCAAGCGGGTTTATCAGCGGCAGCCAGGTCTGACGATAGATCACGCCGTCCTGGAAATTGGTCACCACCAGCAGTACCAGCAGCGCCACGACCGCGGGGATCGGCGCCAGGCAGGCGTAGAGTGCAGGCCACTCCCGGAACGGCCACCCTCGACGCCGTACGGCTGCAGAGAGCCCCATAATTACCCCGCCGCATGCTGCCATCGCTACTCCGCTGCCCCAGGCCGCCATGCCCCACGGCAATGAACGGGCAAACCAGTAAAGCTCAGCCGCCAGCGCCAGCAAAATCATCCAGAACAGCGACAAATGCAGCCCCATCGCGATGCGCGGCAGGAGTCTTTCATCGTCGCGCCGCAACAGCATCAGCGCGGCAGGAAGCGCAACGCACCAGGCGAGATTTGACCAGCCGGCGGCAACGATCTGCTGATGCCAGAGCTGATAACCCACCATCAGCAGCATAACCGGCCACAGCAGCCATTTGCTGGCATCCAGCTCCCGCCACGTCAGGCGAGCAGCTACCTGTCGCCAGCCCCAGGCCGACACCGCCGTCAGCGCCAGCACGCCCGCCAGAATCGGCAATTCCTGCGTCATCACCAGCCCCGATGCGCCCAATAGCGCCACCAGCCAGAACAGCAGTCCTCCTGCCAGCAGCGCCCGGCTGAGCGGCAGGAAGAGAGTCCTCCACAGCCAGGCCGCAGCCAGCCAGCAAAGGCTGAGGATGGTGAAGATCAGCAGCAGGCTCAGGGACGTAACGCCGTTCGCTTGCGCCCACAGCGCGCTGCCAAGCGCCAGCACCAGCAGCGCCGTCCCGCTATAGCTCATGCGACGCTGGTTCTGCTGTACGCCCAGCCAGAGGATACCCAGCCCTTCCAGCGCCCAGGCCATCGCCGTCCAGCGCGCCGACAGCGCCAGCGGAATGGCGAGCGTGGCAAATCCGCCGCCAATAGCCAGCGCCGCCATGACCAGAGGTCGCCCGATAGAGGGATAGCGCCGCAGCGCAAGGAACGCGAGGGTAAGATAAAATGCGCCGTAGCCCAGCGCGCTCAGGGCCGGTCCATACTCCCAGTACCGGGTCATGCCGTACTGCATCCCGAAACCGATCAGCGGCGGGGCAAACAGCAGCACGCCGTCAATAATTTGCTTCCCTTTCTCCTGCGCCCGCAGCGACAGCGCCACGCTCAGGACGCCGAATATCAGCGTATTGGCGATCAGGAACAGCTGGCAGACCCAATAGTCTTCAGGCTGGTAGTCATTCAGCCCCCACAGGCCGCCCACGCCGAACGTAAACAGTAGCCCGAGCAGATTCAGCTCGCGCCAGTGCTGCCAGATGCTGATAGCGAAAATGCCGATGGAAAGCAGGAGATAGAAAGAGAACAGCGCCACAAAGCTGCCGCCCCCGGTAGACAGCAGCAGCGGCGCAAGATACCCGCCGAGGCTTGCCAGCATGGCAAGGCTCAGCGCCTTCTGCAGCACCGCCAGCCCGACGCTCGCCGCGCATATCACCACCAGAAGCGCAAAGGCCAGCGTCATCGGCAGCATTTGCCAGAGCCGGAATGCGCCAAACACCGTCAGGTAGAGCACGCCGGTCGCCCCGCCCTGGAGGATCAGGGCATAGACACGCTGCCTGTGCCGCAGCCGCCACCCGACCGCCAGCAGAACGATGGCAAACAGCGCCATTGCCACGAGGCGCAGCTCAAGCGGGAACAGGGAATGTTCAACGGTATAGCGAAGCAGGAATGACAGACCGAGGAAGAGCAGCAGGATCCCAAGCTTCGCCAGCGGATTACCCTGCATAAACCAGCGCGCAAGCGACGTCAGGATGCCGCCAAAGGCAGAAGGCTGTTTTGCCGCAGGCGTCGGAGCCGGAGCGGGTTGTGCCACGGCTGCGGAAGTATCGGAACGCCAGGGGTCGACAGGCGCGGGAGCATCTTCAACCATCGGCGCGGTCACGACCGCCGGAGCGGCAGACTGCACCGGCTCTGGCGCTATCTCATTCGCGCCGCGCTGCTCAAGCGCCTCAATGCGCTGGCGTAGCCGGGCGATCTCCTGTCGCGCCGCCGTACTTCGGTTAAAGCCAATAACCGCAAGCACGGGCGCAACCACCAGCGCAAAAACCAGGAACAAACAGCCAAGGATGTAAAGCTCGTCCATGTTTCCACCTTCACCGTAAACGATCCGTTAAGATTGACACAAATAGTTGCATTTGCGCCATCTTAAAAGGTGGAAACATTAACAGGTCTTAACTGCCGAACCAGATCGTCGCGGATACCGCAGGCAGCGCCAGCACGCCGTCCTGTATCGTCGCCTTGCCCTCTTTATTCTTCCACGCCGCCACCTTCAGCAACGGTGAATCATCCAGCACCACTTCGCAGGCTTCGCCCCGGTTAATGGCCACCAGCACACGCTGCTGATTGTAGACGCGAGCAAACACTACCACGTTATCGTGGGCATACACCACCTGACAGCCGCCGTAGCGCAGGGCGAGACTCTGCTTACGCAGCCTCACCAGCCGCTGATACAGGCTGAACAGCACCTTGTCCTGCTTCTCTGGCTCCCACGGGAAGGTTTTACGGCAGAACGGATCGTTGTTGCCGTCCAGCCCCACTTCGTCTCCATAATAGATGCACGGCACGCCCGGCCAGGTGAAGAGCCAGGTGACCGCCAGCGGCAGACGCGCCGCATCCTTGCCGAGCAGGGATTTAAAGCGGGCGGTATCGTGGCTATCGAGCTGGTTGAACATCCGCAGCTGCTGCTGATGGGACAGACCGGCGCGATAGTTCTCCATCCACGCCATGCAGGTTTCAGCGTCGATATGATTCGGATCGTAGGAGATATCGGTGTTAGCGAGAAATCCCCACAGCGGGAAAGTAAAGCCGCGATAGTTCATCGCCGCATCTTCCGCATCGTTCTGCAGCCACTGGCGCGCGTCGCCAAAGTGCTCGCCAAAGACGAACGCCTCCGGCTGGGCCGCTTTTGCCGAGCGCGTAATCCCGGCGACGTGCTGAAGGTTATTCCGCGCCCCGCCGGCTTCACCGAGCATATGCACCACGTCCAGCCGCCAGCCGTCCATATTCCACGGCGCCTTCAGCCAGTGACGGACGATGCTGTCTTCACCGCCGTAGATTTCATTCACGAGCGTTGGCGACTGGAAATCCAGCTTTGGCAGGCTGGCGTAACCCAGCCAGTCCAGCGCGCGGCCCTCCTCGTTAAAGCTGTACCAGTCGCGCTGCGGCGAGTCCGGGTTATGACATGCCCCGCCCATCGACTGGTTATGACGGTCAAACCAGGCGTGCGAATCTCCGCTGTGGTTGAACACGCCGTCCAGAATCAGGCGCATGCCTTCGTTTTGGGTGTTCTTACGCAGGCGCAGCAGCGCCTCGTCACCGCCAAACTGCGCGTCAACGTGGCGATAATCTTCGGTATCGTATTTGTGCACGCTCGGGGCTTTAAACACCGGGTTGAGATACAGCGCCGTCACGCCGAGCTTTTTCAGGTACGGTAGCTTTTCGCTGATCCCGTCGAGATCGCCGCCGTAAAAAGTGGATCCACCCGCCTGTGCGGTTAACGGCTCGTCCCACGCTTTCAGGATAATGTCGTGGCCCGCCGCATGGTGGTGATAGATCTTATCCTGGTCGGCGGTGCGCTTTTCGCTGCGCGCAAAACGGTCCGGGAAAATCTGGTAAAACACCTGATCGTTAACCCACTGCGGGCCGTTATCCGGGTAATCGACCGCGAACTGCTCCAGCCGTGCGGGCGGGAAACGGCTAAACCCCTGCGGGGTAAACCACAGCTGGCGGTTATTCCACAGCAGTTTGAAGCTGTAGCGGCGGCGCGGCTGTCCGCTGCTCAGGTCGATATTCGCCCGCCACGCAGTGATCCCCGGCTGCGGCTGGCTGCGCAGCCTGTGCATTTTCAGCCCGGTCTCTTCGTTATCTATTTCGGCGCGGAGCGTCACGCGTTCAGGCTGATTTTCCCCCGCCAGCCAGAGCGTAATCACAAGGTTGTCTTTGTTTTGCTTAACAAATGGGGCAACCGGAAGGTGCCAGGCGTTTAACATCACGAATCCCCTTTGATGAAATTGACGTCACCTTGCCACAGGGTGGTTAAGGATAGCTCATCACGTTCGGGATTATTGGGGGAGGAGAAAGGAGGAGGAGGCATCAGTGCGGCCTGATGCCCTCACCCCAACCCTCTCCCACAGGGAGAGGGAGAAAAAATATTACTGTGCTTCCGCCAGCTGACGGTCGCGGCGGCATTTAAACACCCAGCCCACCAGCAGCAGGACGATCCACGCGCAGCCCACGTACAGGGAAATGCGGGTATCCGGATGGTAGCCAATCAGGCCAATGATAAACACCAGGAAGATCAGCCCGACGACGGTCGTCGCAACGCCGCCCGGTACTTTGAACTTCAGCGCTTTCGCCTCATCCGGCGACAGACGACGGCGGAACGCGATCTGCGACAGCAGGATCATGATCCACACCCACACCGTCGCGAAGGTCGCCAGCGATGCGATCACCAGGAAGACGTTCTCCGGCATGATGTAGTTCAGGTAAACCGAGAACAGCAGCGCCACGGTCATCACCACAACGGTCACCCACGGCGTGCCGCGGCGTGAGGTTTTGGCGAACACCTTCGGCGCACTGCCCTGCTCCGCCATGCCGTGCAGCATACGGCCCACGCCAAAGACGTCACTGTTAATCGCGGAGAGCGACGCGGTGAGCACCACAAAGTTCAGAATGCTGGCCGCAAAGGCAATCCCCATATGCTGGAAGGTCAGAACAAACGGGCTACCGTTGGTGCCTACCTGATTCCACGGGTAGATGGACATAATCACGAACAGCGTACCCACGTAGAACACCAGAATACGCATCGGCACCGAGTTGATGGCGCGCGGAATGGACTTCTCCGGGTCTTTCGCTTCCCCGGCGGTAATACCGATAATCTCGATACCGCCGTAGGCAAACATCACCATCTGCAGCGACATCACCATTCCGAGCCAGCCGTTGCTGAAGAAGCCCCCGTTGCTCCAGAGGTTATGGATGCCGGTCGGCTGCCCGCCGTTGCCGATTCCCCAGATGATGATGCCGAAACCGGCCACGATCATGATGATAATGGTGGCGACCTTGAAGAAGGAGAACCAGAACTCCAGCTCACCGAACACCTTCACGCTCATCAGGTTAACGGCGCAAATGATCAGCACCACGCTCAGCACCCAAATCCAGTGCGGCACCGCCGGGAACCAGACGCCCATATAGATGCCAAACGCCGTCACGTCGGCAATTGCCACAATCAGGATTTCAAAACAGTAGGTCCAGCCGGTGATAAACCCGGCCAGCGGGCCGAGGTTTTCCTGCGCGTAGCGGGAGAAGGAGCTGGCGGACGGGTTGTGAACCGACATTTCGCCGAGGGCGCGCATGATGATATACGCCGCCACGCCGCCGATAATGTACGCCAGCAGAACGCTGGGACCGGCCATTTTGATGGCATCTGCCGAGCCATAAAAAAGACCGGTGCCGATAGCAGAGCCCAGCGCCATAAAGCGGATGTGACGCGTGCTCAATCCACGTTTAAGTTTGTTAGTGCTTTCCATTTAAATCTTGCCATTCAACACGAAAAAAACAAAAAACCACGGGGCCTTAAGCCCCGTGGTTAAACAGTTTGTTGCCGTTGATTAATGAGCGTTCGATGCGACCTGACGCCCTGCAGCACGGTCCCAGATAATCGCCAGGACCAGTGCAACAACGGTAGGCATCAGCCAGGCCAGCCCCTGCTCGGACAGCGGCAGACGCTGTGTCCATGCCGGCAGTATGTGCGCGAAAGCTGATGCTTTAATCCCGTCAAGGATACCAAAAATCAGGCTGATAAACATGGCTGGCGCAATAATTCGTGAAGAGTTGTTCCACCACGGGCGAGTAAAGCTCAGCACGACCAGCACGATACACGGCGGATAAATCGCCGTCAGCACCGGAATCGAGACCTGAATCAGGTGGCTCAGACCGAGGTTGGACACCGCCATAGAGAAGATGCCGAGGATAAACACCAGGGTGCGGTAAGAGAGCGGCAGATACTGTGCAAAGAACTCTGCGCAGGCGCAGGTCAGGCCAACCGCCGTCACCAGACACGCCAGGAAAATCAGCGCTGCCAGCAGCATACTGCCCGCACCGCCGAAGGTGTGCTGAACGTAGGCGTGCAGGATAGCCGCACCGTTGGCGTTCTGCTCAACCAGCATGGCGCTGTCGGAGCCCAGACGGAACAGCGCCAGATAGAGCAGCGTCAGCCCCACGCCGGCCATCAGGCCAGCCCAGATGGTATATCGGGTCAGCAGACGCGCTTCGGTCACACCGCGGGAACGCGCGGCGTTAACGATAACGATACCAAACACCATGGCGCCCAGCGTATCCATCGTCAGGTAGCCGTTCACAAAGCCGTTAGAGAACGCGGCGTTTTTATAGGCGTCCATCGCGTCGCTAATCGGGCCCGCTGGCCAGACGATGGCCGCTACCGCCAGAACAATCAGCGCCACAATTTTCAGCGGAGCCAGGAAGTTACCCACGGTATCCAGCAGCTTGCCCGGATAGAGGGAAACCAGAATCACGATCGCGAAGTAGATCAGGCTATAGATAAACAGCGGCATCGCGCCGTCACCGGTCAGGGGAGCAATACCCACTTCGAAGGAAACGGTTGCCGTACGCGGGGTCGCAAACAGCGGGCCAACGGCGAGATAGCAGACGGTTGCCAGCAGAACGCCCGCCACTTTGCCAATCGGGGTGCTGAGGCTATCCACACCGCCGCCGACTTTCGCCAGCGCAACGACGGTCAGAACCGGCAGACCCACGGCAGTAATCAGGAAACCAAACGCGGCGGTCCAGACGTGTTCACCCGCCTGTAAGCCAACCATTGGAGGGAAAATGATGTTGCCTGCGCCAACGAACAGCGCAAATGTCATAAAGCCCAGCGCGATGATGTCACGCGATTTTAAGTGATGGGTCATAAAACCTTACTGCCTGTGGATGTGGTGTTGAAAACATTGAGATTTTCGATTTCCCTGACGGGACGATACAGCCGAAAATTTGCTCAATTTCAGCGGGAAATGCTCCCGTCCTGGCGTGGAGAAGAATAGTTTTTCGATTTACCACGCAAATACAGTCGGTCTGACAGTATCTGGGGCGCAATTTAAACGCTTATAACGTTTAAAGGCAAGGTGGGATCGCAAAACCAGAACAATATGCCAGCATGAAAACACACCTCAGAACAATACGCTATTTATAAGAAAAACCCATGGCTAATCATGCGAACAAAAAACAGTCAGCCGTATAAAATTCATCCGCGTTTCGCTTGACTGCAAAGCAAACGGGCCAGCAGACGCTGACCCGTGGAAAGGTAAAATGACACGCCTGCCGTCAGGCGATCTTTTTGGCAATTAATCGTTCCGGAATAACGAAACTGAAGCGGGTTCCTTTACCCAGCGTACTCTGAATATCGAGACGGCTTTCATGGTGATTCACCGCGTGTTTCACAATTGCCAGCCCCAGACCGCTTCCGCCTGTCTGCCGGGATCGCGCTTTATCCACACGGTAAAAGCGCTCGGTCAGACGCGGAATATGCTCAGGTGCAATCCCCGGCCCGTTGTCTTCCACGCTAAACTCAGCCCCCGTTGGGACATGATGCCAGCGCACCACGATATTCGTCCCCTCCGGCGTATGATTTACCGCGTTATACACAAGGTTGGAAATGGCGCTCCGCAGTTCATCTTCGCTGCCCAGCACCTTCAGCGTATTGTCGACCTCAAAGGTCAGGTGATGCTTTTTATGGCTTAACGTCTGCGCTTCACGCTCAACGACCCGCAGCATCATTGGCACATCAATGGTGTCATTTAGCGCGAGCGACGGCGCCGCTTCAATCTTCGAGAGCGTCAGCAGTTGCTTCACCAGCCCTTCCATCCGGTGCGTTTGCTCGCGCATGGTGTGCAGCGCTTTTTCACGCGGCGCGCCTTCAAGCGTTTGCTCCTGCATCATCTCCAGGTAGCCCTGAAGCACGGTCAGCGGGGTACGCAGTTCGTGACTGACGTTGGCGAAGAAGTTGCGACGCGCCCCTTCCAGCTGGTGCATCTGGGTGACATCGCGCGCCACCATCAGCCACTGCTTATCGCTGTAGGGCATCACGCGGATTTCCAGATGGCGACCATTATTGAGCTTCAGATTGTGCGGGCGGGTAAAATCACGCTTTTTCAGATACAGCGTAAATTCGGGATAACGCAGAAGGTTGAGGATATTCTGGCCATTGTCGTCGGGCCAGCGCAGGCCCAGCAGCTGTTGCGCAAGGCCGTTACACCAGAAGATCGTCCCTTCTTCGGTCGTCAGAATAACGGCATCCGGCAGCGACTCTGCACCGCTGCGAAAACGCTTAATCAGGCTTCCCAGCTCGCGGCGACGCTTTTTATTACGCATCTGCATCTGATGCAGACCGTACAGCAGCGGCTCCCAGCTGCCGCTTCCCGGCGGCGGCGTCATACTTCGGTCAACCCACAGCCACCAGGAGAGGCGCAGCAGGTTCCAGAAATGCCAGATCAGCAGCCCGGTGACCGACGCCAGCAGAAACCACGGCAGGTGTCCAAGAAAGGCCCCCAGAAGGAAGGCCGGAATACAGCATAAGATCAGTTCAAAGACGAGCCTTTTCCATGACAGACGTTCCAGCACGCGTCACACTCCTGTCATTGTTCAGAAACGGGTAGAAAAACGATAACCCGTGCCGCGGACCGTCTGCACCATGCGATCGTGGCCGCTCAGTTCCAGTGCTTTTCGCAGGCGGCGAATATGTACGTCAACCGTCCGGTCTTCGACATACACGTTAGTTCCCCAGACGTTATTCAGCAACTGCTCGCGGCTGTAAACGCGTTCCGGGTGGGTCATAAAGAAGTGCAGGAGTTTAAATTCGGTAGGCCCCATGTCGAGAGGATTTTCACCGGTCATGACGCGGTGTGAGGTGGGGTCAAGGCTCAGCCCCTGCATCTCAATCACCTCTTCCACCGCCATCGGCGAAATACGGCGCATCACGGCTTTAATGCGGGCAACCAGCTCTTTTGGAGAGAACGGTTTAGTAATGTAATCGTCCGCGCCGGTCTCCAGACCGCGAACGCGATCCTCTTCTTCTCCGCGCGCCGTGAGCATCACAACCGGGATGTCGCGGGTCAGCGCTTCACGCTTCAGGTGTTTGATAAACTGCAGTCCGGAGCCGCCGGGCAACATCCAGTCCAGCAGAATCAGATCGGGCCAGGGTTCATTCAGCTGGTTCACTGCGCTGTCATAATCTTCCGCTTCAACCGGCTGGAAGCCGTTTTGCTCGAGCACGAAGCACACCATTTCACGAATTGGAGCTTCATCTTCTACGACCAGAATACGTCTCGCCATACTTTGCCCTGTCTTATCTTATTTAAGTTACAAGTTTGTAATTCGGCGCCATTATGCGTCAGATTTATGACAGATTTATGAAAAACAGTACCACGATAAGGGGCAAACCGTTGTTTTATTACAGCGGTTATTTTCCCGTCTCTGAACGTTTATAATCCTGCTTTCTCTTTTTTGCCACGGATCAGCTATGCGCATACTTCACACCTCGGACTGGCATCTGGGTCAAAATTTTTACAGCAAAAGCCGTGCGGCTGAACATGAAGCCTTCCTGAACTGGCTGCTGGAAACGGCCCGGACGCACGAGGTGGACGCGATTATTGTGGCGGGTGACATCTTTGATACCGGCTCGCCCCCCAGCTATGCGCGTGAACTGTACAACCGCTTCGTGGTGAATTTGCAGCAAACCGGCTGTCATCTGGTGATTGTCGCCGGCAACCATGATTCCGTCGCGACGCTCAATGAATCCCGCGACATCCTGGCATTTCTCAATACCACCGTCGTCGCCAGCGCCGGGCACGCTTCGCAGATCCTGAAAAAACGCGACGGCACGCCGGGGGCGGTGTTGTGCCCCATTCCCTTTTTACGGCCGCGCGACATCGTGCAAAGCCAGGCGGGGCTGTCGGGTGCGGAAAAGCAGCAGCATCTATTACAGGCCATCACCGACTATTATCACCAGCAGCACGCCGATGCCTGCGCCCTGCGCGGCGACCAGCCGATTGCGGTGATTGCGACCGGCCATCTCACCACCGTCGGGGCCAGTAAAAGTGACGCCGTACGTGACATCTATATCGGCACGCTGGACGCCTTTCCGGCGCAGAACTTCCCGCCAGCCGACTACATTGCGCTCGGACATATTCACCGGGCGCAGATCGTCGGCGGCAGCGAGCACATCCGCTACTGCGGCTCGCCAATTTCGCTCAGCTTTGACGAAACGGGCAAGGCCAAATCCGTCCATCTGGTGAGCTTCTACGAAGGGAAACTTCACGCCGTCGAGACGCTGGAGGTGCCCGTCACCCAGCCGCTGGCGGTGCTGAAGGGCGATCTTGACGCCATTACCGCCCAGCTTGAGCAGTGGCGCGGCGCGGCGCTTAACCCGCCCGTCTGGCTGGATATCGAAATCACCACCGACGACTACCTGCACGATATGCAGCGTAAAATTCAGGCGCTGACGGAAGATTTACCCGTCGAAGTCTTACTGGTACGCCGCAGCCGCGAGCAGCGCGAGAAAATTCTGTTAAGCGCTCAGCGTGAAACGCTCAGTGAGCTTCGGGTTGAAGAGGTGTTTGAACGCAGGCTCTCGCAGGAAGAAATTGACGACGCGAAGCGCGCAAGACTCAGCGAACTGTTCAGCCATACCCTGCATGCGCTCAATGATGAGGAAGAAAACGCATGAAAATTTTGAGCCTGCGCCTGAAAAATCTCAACTCCCTCAAGGGCGAGTGGAAAATTGACTTTACCGCGGAGCCGTTTGCCAGCAACGGGCTGTTTGCCATCACCGGCGCGACCGGGGCAGGTAAAACCACCCTGCTTGACGCCATCTGTCTGGCGCTTTATCACGAAACGCCGCGACTTCAGAAGGTCTCTCAGGCGCAAAACGACCTGATGACGCGCGACACCGCCGAGTGCCTGGCGGAAGTGGAGTTCGAGGTAAAAGGCACCGCCTATCGCGCATTCTGGAGCCAGAACCGCGCGCGCAACCAGCCGGACGGCAACCTGCAGGCGCCGCGCGTGGAGCTGGCGCGCTGCGAAGATGGCAAAATCCTGGCCGACAAAGTGACGGATAAACTGGAGCAAACCGCCGCGCTCACCGGGCTGGACTATGGCCGCTTCACCCGCTCCATGCTGCTCTCACAGGGGCAGTTTGCTGCCTTCCTTAATGCCAGGCCGAGCGATCGCGCCGAGCTGCTGGAAGAGCTGACCGGCACCGAGATCTACGGACAGATTTCCGCCATGGTGTTTGAAAAACACAAAGCCGCCCGCAGCGTGCTTGAAAAGTGCGAGGCGCAGGCGGCGGGCGTCGTGCTGTTGAGCGAAGAGCAACAGCAGCAGTTGCAGCAAAGTTTGCAGGCGCTTACTGACGAAGAGAAAACCCTGCTGGTTCAGCAGCAAAGCCAACATAAAGATTTTCAGTGGCTTACGCGCCATGATGAGCTCGTGCTTGAGCAACAGCGCGTCACCGCGATGCAGCAGCAGGTGCAACAGGCGCTGACGAACGCTGCGCCAGAGCTGGCAAAGCTCCAGCTTGCTCTGCCCGCCGCCCAGCTTCGACCGCTTTGGGAGCACCAGCAGGAGCAAACCGCGCGCCTGACGCAAACCCAGCAGCGAATTATTGAAGTAAATACTCGCTTACAAGCCAAAACCGCGCTGCGCGCGCGGATCCGTCATACCGCCCAGCGTAATCATGAGCAGCTTCAGACCGAGCAGACGGCGCTGGCGCAGTGGCTGGCGGAGCACGAACGCTATCGCCTGCTGGGGCAGGAGATTGCCGGCTGGCGTGCCCAGTTCTCTCAGCTTAACCGCGACAAAACGCAGTTAGCCTCGCTTGCTGCGCGGATGGGGGAATTACGCAACAGGCTGGCTGAGATGCCGGAAAATTCGCTGACGCTGACGGCAGATGAGGTCAGTGCGGCCATGGAGCAGCAGTCCCGGTCACGCACGCTGCGTCAGCGGCTGACGTCGCTGCATGCCCGCTATCAGCCGCTACAAAAGCGCCTGCGCCAGAGCGATGAAAGCGTGCTGAAGGCCCAGGCCGAACAAAACAAACTCAATGAAACGCTGACGCTGCGTCGCCAGCAGTACAAAGAGAAACACCAGCACTATCTGGACCTCAAGGCCCTGTGCGAAACCGAAGCGACGATCAAAAAGCTGGAACATTATCGTTCGCAGCTTGAGGCCGGCAAACCCTGTCCGCTGTGCGGCTCCAGCGAGCATCCCGCCGTTGCGCAATACCAGTCGCTTGAGCTGACGGATAACCAGCGCCGCCGTGATGACCTGGAAAAAGAGGTCGCCGCGCTTAAAGAGGAAGGCCTGCTGGTGCTGGGACAGGTTAATGCCCTGACGCAGCAGATCCAGCGCGAGACAGACGAAGCGCAGATGCTATCTCAGGAAGAGCAAGCACTCACTAAAGAGTGGATGGAAGCCTGCACTTCCCTGAACATCGCGTTGAATATTCAGGAAGATATCACGCCATGGATGAACGAGCAGGAACAGTACGAGCGCCAGCTCTATCAGCTCAGCCAGCGTCTGACCCTGCAAAACCAGCTGAACGAGCAGGAAGTGCAGGAGCGACAGCATCTGCAGCAGCTGACGGCGGCGCGCCAGGCGCTGGAAAACACCCTACTTTCGCTATCGCTTAACGTACCTGAAGACGGGAATGAAGCCGCCTGGCTGCACGCCCGCGAAGCGGAATTCGCGCAGTGGCAGGAGAAACAAACGCAGCACGGCGTGCTTCTGGAACGCATAAACGCTCTCAAGCCGCTGCTCGACACGCTTCCGGAAACGAAAAGCGAAGAGGCCGAACCGACCATTCCGGACGGCTGGCGAGACGTCCACGATGAATGCGTGTCGCTACAAAGCCAGCTCACCGCGCAGCAGCAGCAGGAAAAGCTGGAGCAAGAGCGCCTGCTGCAGTCGCAGGCACAGTTCACCGCGGCGCTCGCAGCGAGCTGCTTTGCCGATCGGGACGCGTTCCTTGCCGCCCTGCTGGATGACGACGCTATTCGTCGCCTCGAACAGCTGAAGCAGTCGCTGGAAAGCCAGATACAGCAGGCCGCGGCCCTTTCCGGCCAGGCTAACCAGCAGCTGCATTCTCATCTGGCGCTGCGGCCGGAAGGGCTCAACGCCGATGCCCCCACGCTGCAAACCCAGCTGCTGCAGCTGGCGCAACGGCTTCGCGAGAACACGACGCATCAGGGCGAGATTCGCCAGCAGCTTAAGCAGGACAGCGATAACCGTCAGCACCAGCTGGCGTTGATGCAGCAAATTGAAGAGGCCGCGCGCGAGGCGGACGACTGGGGTTATCTGAACGCGCTGATCGGCTCCAGCACCGGCGACAAGTTCCGTAAATTCGCGCAGGGGCTGACGCTGGATAATCTCGTCTGGCTTGCTAACCAGCAGCTTAACCGTCTGCACGGGCGTTATCTGCTGCAGCGCAAGGCCAGCGACGCGCTGGAGCTGGAAGTGGTCGATACCTGGCAGGCGGATGCGGTGCGCGATACCCGTACGCTCTCGGGCGGCGAGAGCTTCCTCGTCAGCCTGGCGCTGGCGCTGGCCCTTTCCGATCTGGTGAGTCATAAGACGCGGATCGATTCCCTGTTCCTGGATGAAGGGTTCGGCACGCTCGACAGTGAAACGCTGGATACCGCGCTGGATGCGCTCGACGCGCTGAACGCCACCGGGAAAACCATCGGCGTGATCAGCCACGTAGAGGCGATGAAAGAGCGCATTCCGGTGCAGATCAAGGTGAAGAAGATCAACGGGCTGGGATACAGCAGGCTGGATAAGGTGTTTGCGGTGGAATAAATGGGGATCGATGCGGTCTGGTGCCCTCACCCTGGCCCTCTCCCACGGGGAGAGGGTACAAACATCAAAAACAGCAACTTTCGTTGCTGTTTTGCTTTTACCTTGCCTCACTCTGGCCCTCTCCCACAGGGAGAGGGAATAAACATTATTTGCTTTTATTCCGGCCACAGCCACGCCGCGCCGCGCACGCCGCTGGAGTCACCGTGGACAGCTTTGCGGATCGGGGTTTCACACTCGCCGCCGAAGACCCACTGTTTGACAAGGTTCGGTACCGTGGCGTACAGCCGGTCAACGTTGCTCATGCCGCCGCCGAGCACAATCACGTCCGGATCGAGAATATTCACCACGTGCGCCAGGGATTTCGCCAGCCGCATTTCGTAGCGGCTAAGGGCCAGCTCGGCGACCGGATCCTGTTCTTCGACCAGACGCATGATTTCGTTGCCCTTTAACGGCTGGCCGCTTAAGCGGTGGTAGTCGGTCGCAAAACCGGTGCCGGAGATAAACGTCTCAATACAGCCCTGCTTTCCGCAGTAGCACGGCACTTCAGCGCGGTATTTAAGCTCGTCTTCATCCATCCACGGCAGCGGGTTGTGTCCCCACTCGCCCGCGGTGCCGTTACCGCCGATATGGGCGCGTCCGCCGAACGCCACGCCCGCGCCGCAGCCGGTACCGACGATCACGGCAAATACGGTCTGAGCACCGGCCGCCGCGCCGTCGATGGCCTCAGAGACCGCCAGGCAGTTGGCGTCGTTGGCCAGACGCACTTCCCGGTTCAGACGTTGGCTCAAATCTTTGTCAAACGGCTGACCGTTGAGCCAGGTGGAGTTGGCATTTTTAACCACCCCGGTATACGGCGAGATCGAACCCGGGATCCCCATCCCGACGCTGCCGGTTTGCCCTGTCGCCTGCTCTGCCATCTCAACCAGGCTGGCAATCGTCTCGATAGTCTGGTGATAATCATCGCGCGGCGTCGGCAGACGATGGCGAAACAGCTGCTCCCCCTGCTCGCTCAGTGCGATGACTTCTGTTTTGGTGCCGCCCAAATCGATCCCAATACGCACAAGACTCTCCTCATTATTTTGATTATCAACAGAGTAGAAGCACGCTTCCCGATTAGCAATGCAAGCGATGCGACAATTCGTTATCATGCCCGCTGATTTAACGACAAGGCCGTGGAAATTATCATGCTGTGGTTCAAAAATTTGATGGTTTACCGTCTCAGCCGCGACGTTTCGCTGCGTGCAGAAGAGATGGAAAAACAGTTAGCCGCTTATACCTTTTCCCCTTGCGGTAGCCAGGATATGGCGAAAACCGGCTGGGTTCCGCCAATGGGTTCACAAAGCGATGCACTGACCCACGCCAGCAGCACGGGTCAAATCATCGTCTGCGCCCGTAAAGAAGAGAAAATCCTGCCGACGCCGGTGGTTAAGCAGGCGCTCGAAGCGAAAATTTTCAAGCTGGAAGCCGAACAGGGCCGCAAGCTGAAAAAGACCGAAAAAGATTCGCTGAAAGACGAAGTGCTGCACTCCCTGCTGCCGCGCGCCTTCAGCCGCTTCAGCCAGACCATGATGTGGATCGACACCGTCAACGGGCTGATCATGGTGGACTGCGCCAGCGCCAAGAAAGCAGAAGATACGCTGGCCCTGCTGCGTAAAAGCATCGGATCTTTACCGGTCGTTCCGCTGGCGCTGGAAACGCCGATCGAGCTGACGCTGACCGAATGGGTACGCAGCGGCGCTGCGGCTCAGGGTTTCCAGATCCTTGATGAAGCCGAGCTGAAAGCCCTGCTGGAAGATGGCGGCGTGATCCGCGCGAAGAAGCAGGATCTGGTGAGCGACGAGATCGCTGTACACATCGAAGCGGGTAAAGTGGTCACTAAACTGGCGCTCGACTGGCAGCAGCGCATTCAGTTCGTGATGTGCGACGACGGCTCCGTGAAGCGTCTGAAGTTCTGCGACGAGCTGCGCGATCAGAACGAAGATATCGACAGGGAAGATTACGCCCAGCGCTTTGACGCGGACTTCATTCTGATGACCGGCGAGCTGGCCGCGTTGATTCAGAATCTGGTGGAAGGTCTCGGCGGCGAAGCGCAGAGATAACAGGCAAAACGCAGGCCGGGTAAGCGTTAGCGCCACCCGGCTTATTTTTTATTTCAGGTAGCGGCACAGATAAGAGGTAGGTTCAGCGACCTGCAAATGGAACTCGCTGTGGCCAGGGACGTTGAAAACTTGCCCGGCAGCGTAAACTTTCCATTCCGTTTCACCCGGCAGTAAGACGTTCAGCGCCCCGCTGACGACCGTCATTTCTTCAGCTTCCGCCGTGCCAAAGGTATATTCCCCTTCCGCCATAACGCCAACACTGGCGCGGCCAGTGCTGCTGCTGGTAAAACCAATGGATTTCACTTTACCGGAAAAGTATTCGTTACTTTGAAGCATGAACTGGCCCTTATATTTTTAGATAAAAATTCACTATAGGGGCCTTGCTCATCACCTGTCACGCAAAATCATTACATGAGGAGTTCCGAGGCCAGGCGAGCCATCAGAACGTTGGATAACAGCACGGGAACATCCAGCGCTTTTTGCAGCAGATCACGATGATGCTGATGGAAACCGAGGCAGTCCAGGATCAATACATCTGCCCCTCTCTCAAGCAGCTCCTTCCCGGCAGCAATGAGCTTGGCCTCACTGTCCCAGAACGGATTTGCCAGCGCATACAAGGGCACTTTTTCCAGCACGTGCCACTTTGCCTCCTGGTTATCCATGAGCTCCTCAATGGGCACAATCACCCCCACCTGATGACCATCCACGATGGAGGCCACCAGCGGTGGAATGATCCGCATCGGCTCCAGCAAAATCGCATTACGCGCCGTGAGGCCCTTAATGGGCGCTGTACTCATCAGCAAAATAACGTCATAACCTTGATTATCGAGCACTTCTATCACGCCCTGCAGCGAGCGCTCGATTTTCTGACGCGAAACGTGCGCCAGTTTACCGTCGCTTAATAACGTCGCCAGGGGATCCTCCCCCGCCTCGACAGCGTAGTCTTCCATGACCTCTTCCCGACTCATCTTCCCCAGCAGGCTAAGATGCGTTATCTGTTGTTCAGATACATGCTCGGTTAAGAGCGGTAACACTTCGCTTACAGGGACCACACCAATGGTGAGGATCGCCAACGTTGCCTTCATCTTGATCGCCTTCCATTACTCCAACATCGTGCACACAGGTACAGGCTCACTACGCTGCACAGTTCATTTTTTCAACAAAACAGCACCAAGCGTAGCAGGCGATCACGACATCGAAATGTAAAGATCGCCTGCCGATACCGGAGTTACTTGTAATAACTAAATATTAACTCCTGCTTAACTTTCCCGATGAGTAAAAAGTGTGATTCAGGCACGATACTGGAACGTTTAGGAAAACATTCAGGTTATGTCGGGATCTTCATAGCGCCGTTTCGCATCCAGCGCTTCCTGTTCAGTCTCGTGTTCACTGATCAGCGAGTCCGGCTTGGGGTGATCGGCACGCAGTTGGTACCAGGTCACGGTATGACCCGTCTGGCCTTTTTCAACGGTAACAACGCGCGCTTCACGCGGATAGGGAGGTCTGGTTGGCATAGCTCATCCTTTTTTTATGTCTGAGCTATAAGTATAGACGCCGGTTAGCTGGCACAAGCCAAACGCAGGGCGGTAATAATCTGAATCACAACCTCTTCGGGAGAGGCTGACGCATCCACCACGTGGTGAGCCGCTTCGCGGTATAGCGCATCGCGTTCGGCCAGCACTTCGCTCACCTCTTCGCTGAGCGGCCTGGAGGTCAGCGCGGGGCGTTGCCCCTCTTCCGGAAAGGCTTCCAGCCGCCCTACCAGAGCCGACACCGGCGCGCTGAGATAAATCACAATCCCCTTTTCGCGCATAAAGTGACGATTGCACTCCGCCAGAACGATGCCGCCGCCGGTCGCGATCACGGCAGACGGGGTGGTGACCGCTTTCAGCGCGGCCGTTTCGCGCGCGCGAAAGCTCTCCCATCCCTCTTGCTCAACGATCTCAGCGATGGTTTTTCCGGCCTCGGTTTGCAGCCAGTGGTCGGTATCAACAAACTGGCGATGACACACGCGTGCCAGCTCCAGGCCAACGGTGGTTTTCCCACAGCCGCGGGGGCCAACTAAAAAGATGGGTTGGGTCATGCCAGGTGTTCCCCTTGATGCCGAATGGCTGAAGAGTGTAAAGAAATAATTGCAGAAGATGTTGCGATTACTTTACTGCAAAGCGGTACGGGATGACAACCCTGTGGAGGTCACACTGTACCACAAATTGACAATAATTATCATTACGCTGTGCGGCGCTTCACTTCCAGCAGCCATTTATCCAGCTCGGCAGCGAACTGCTGACGGTCGCGCTGGGACAGGCTGTCCGGTCCACCGGTCTGCACGCCGCTGGCCCGCATCGTATCCATAAAATCGCGCATGGTGAGCTTTTCCCGAATGGTCGAAGGCGAGTAACGCTCCCCGCGCGGATTGAGCGCCGCCGCCCCTTTCTCCAGCACTTCGGCAGCCAGCGGAATATCTGCCGTGATCACCAGATCCTCCGCGCTGCACAGGCGAACAATTTCGTTATCCGCCACGTCGAACCCGGCCGGCACGCGCAAAGAGCGGATAAACCGCGAAGGCGGTACGCGAATATTCTGGTTCGCCACCAGCGTCAGCGGCATCTGAACGCGCTCGGCGGCGCGAAACAAAATCTCTTTAATCACATTCGGACACGCGTCCGCATCAACCCAAATTGCCATATTGTCTCCCCATAATGACTCTGTCGACTATTGTCGCCTGCATTTCGTTGTTAAGCTATCAATCAGAGAAAACAACGCATAATGACGGAGAATCGTGATGGACAAGAAAATCGGGTTTATCGGCTGCGGTAACATGGGCAAAGCCATCCTGGGCGGTCTGATCGCCAGCGGACAGGTGCTGCCGGGTCAGATTTGGGTCTATACCCCGTCACCGGATAAGGTCGCCGCGTTGCGCGATCAATACGGGATCAACGCCGCCGAAAGCGCGCAGGAAGTCGCCCAGGTCGCCGATATCGTCTTTGGCGCCGTCAAGCCGAACATCATGATCAAAGTGCTGAGCGATATCACCTCCAGCCTGAATAAAGAGACGCTGGTCGTGTCGATTGCCGCGGGCGTCACGCTCGATCAGCTGGCGCGCGCGCTGGGTCACGATCGTAAAATCGTCCGCGCGATGCCCAATACCCCCTCGCTGGTCAATGCCGGCATGACCTCCGTCACGCCTAACGCGCTGGTGACCACGGAAGAAGTGGCCGACGTGCTGAATATTTTCCGCTGCTTCGGTGAAGCAGAAGTGATTGCCGAATCGATGATCCATCCGGTGGTTGGCGTGAGTGGCTCAGCCCCTGCCTATGTGTTCATGTTTTTAGAAGCGATGGCCGACGCCGCCGTGCTTGGCGGAATGCCGCGCGCGCAGGCGTATAAGTTCGCCGCACAGGCCGTCATGGGCTCCGCCAAAATGGTGCTGGAAACCGGCAAACATCCGGGTGAACTGAAAGATATGGTCTGCTCTCCTGGCGGTACCACCATCGAAGCGGTGCGGGTGCTGGAAGAGCGCGGGTTCCGCTCGGCCGTCATTGAAGCGATGGCAAAATGCATGGAAAAATCAGAGAAGCTGAGTAAATCCTGATTTCTGACCGGGCGTCAGGCGGCCACTTCGGTGCGGCCGCGCCCGGCATTTTTCGCCTTATACAGCGCCACGTCAGCCGCCTTTAGCCATTCCCGATAGTGTCCAAACTGCGGTCCCCAGGGGGCAACGCCGACGCTGATGCGCAGCGCTTCTTTTGGCGCGCACGGTAACGTCAGTTTTTCCAGACGCTCATGCAGTCGCGACATCACGGCGATGGCGCTCTCCGCCGCGGTCTGCGACATGATCACTGCAAACTCATCCCCGCCAAACCGGCCGATCGCATCGCCTGACCGTACCGACCGCTGGAGCTGACGCGTAATAGCAACGATCGCCTCGTCGCCCACGTCGTGCCCCCAGGTGTCGTTGATGTTTTTAAAGTGGTCGATATCAATCAGCAATATCGTGGCGGTGCTGTGGTCGCGCCGACAATGCTCAAATTCATTTCGCAGCAGCATTTCCCAGTGTCGGCGGTTGAAGACCCCGGTCATCCCGTCTCGTGTGCTCATCATTTCCAGCCGCTGCTTATGTTCCGCAAGCCTGACGGCGGTTCGGTGGCTAAGCCAGGCAAACAGCATGGGATACAGCACGAGCACGGGTAACGTTAAGCCCCACTCCACAAGGTCGGGGTTGAAGACGGCCACCTTCCCGACGAGTGGCAGCGTCACCAGCGCGGAGAGCAGGGTCAACGCGATCCCCGGGAGAAACAGACGACAGCCCCCGGAACCCATCATATTCATCCCCACCATCATCACCAGCGCTGCCGTGGGTAACGCATTCATCCCCATCACGCCGATCCAGAGCCCGGCAATAATGGCATCGATTTTAAGATTAAAAATTTCCTGCTGATGGGGTGAAGCGGCGCGGCAGGACAACTGCCAGGCAAAATGGGGCCAGACGAACGACCACCCCACCAGTAAAAGCCACCAGCCGCCGGGTAAAAAATGGGTGACCAGCATCCCAGCAACGGGGAAAAACATTGCCGCCAGCCCGACGGCGCGCGCCAGCCTGACTCGCCGGGCAAACTGAATGCCGGCGCGGTGAGGGTCATCCTGAGAAAGGGTTAAACTCCACTCTTCCCGAATGCGCTTTTTGTTGTAATACGTTTCATCATTCATCATTTTTGGGAATATTCTGAAACATTTTCCCAAATTATAGAGAGGGGGTCTGCGGGGAAAGTATGAAATTTCGGGTGAGCCGCCGGAGCCGCTCACCCGTTTGAACTACACTTTTTTCTTCAGGCACGCGCTCATGAACTTGCTGCGGTCGTCCCCTTTAAGGGACTGTTCGGTTGCTTTCGCATTACACTCGCGCATTTTTTGCTGCTGCGGCGTCAGGCTTTTTTCAGCCGGCTTCGCGGCGCCGTTTTTAAGGCAGTCGCTCATGTATGTCTTGCGGGCATCTCCCTTCAGACTCTGAGACGTCGCCTGTTGATTACAGGTGGTCATACGCTGTTGTTGCGGCGTTAGCGTCTTCTCTTCCGCGTTCGCCGATGCGATCAGGAACAGGCCAGAGAGCAGAGTAACCAGTAATGTTGTTTTCATTGCACCATCCTTTTGTGAACATTCCCTGTAAGTCTGGTTCGTGACAGGAAAAAAACCACCCGGCAGATGTGATTTCCGCCGGGATTTTATCATTTAAGACCCAGCGCCGCCTTCATGGTGTAGAACAGATCCGTTTGATCGGTCAGGCCTACCACGTTTGCCGCGTGCGGCCCATAGGCTGCAATGCGCAGCTGGGTGCCCGTGTGCTCCATGGACTCTTCCTCAGAGTTGCCGTAGCTCAACACCATAACGGCGCCATCTTTGGTATTCAGGGCCTGCGTCAGACCAGGGGCTTTGGTATCTGCCGGGATGATCTGGCTGGCGTGGGCATGGTCCGCGGTGACGATCACCAGGGTGTTGCCGTCTTTTTTCGCAAACTCAAGCGCCTTCTGTACCGCTTCGTCCAGATCGACGGTTTCGCCAATCTGGCCGCACGGATTCGCTGCATGATCCTGCTTATCAATCGACGCGCCTTCCACCTGCAGGAAGAACCCTTTTTCGCTCTTGCTCAGCAGAGAGATGGCTTTATCAGTCATCGCCGCCAGCGTCGGTACGCTGTCCGTGCGTTTCGGGTTAGGCGTACAGGTTACGGCAGGTTTATCGATATTGCCGTGATAAGAGGCTTTTGGTCCTTCCCAGCGCACGGGCATGTTGCCGTCAGAGAATAGCCCCAGCAGCGGCTTGTCCTGGTTCGCCTCGGTGATGGCTGCCAGAGAATTTGCGTCACTCACCAGCTGATAGCCGCGGGCCTGCGCCTGCTCGCGCAGCGTTTTGCCCTGCCACTCGCCCGCCGTCGCGGTTTCTGCGAAGGTTTTCGCGCCGCCCCCGAGGGTCACGTCAGGACGCGCGTTCAGCAGCTGTTCCGTAATCGAGCCTTTGCCGCCTTTTTCCAGCGCGTTCGTCGGACATTTTTCGCTGGTCACTGACGGACCGTAGCATTTACGCGAGGTTATATGCGCCACCAGCGCCGCGGGCGTTGCATCCTGAAGTTCAGCGGTGGAGACGTTGCCGGTCGCAAGGCCCGCCGCTTTTGCCATCTCCAGAAGAGTTTGGTGATCTTTTTCGTGAATATCCACACCCAGCGCGCCATTATAGGTTTTCACGCCGGTGGACCACGCCGTAGCAGAGGCCGCGGAGTCCGTGACGTAATCCGGTTTACCGGTTTTTTTATCCAGCGCGTAATGGGTATATTGTCCGGTCAGCGGTAATGCGTCGATACCTTTAAAAAAGCCGCCCGCACCCTCGGCATAATTTCGCGCCGCCGTGATTTCGGAATCCCCCATTCCATCGCCAATAAGCAGAATAATATTTTTCGCCGGCTTATCATTCAGCGAAGCGCGAATAGCGGCAGTTTGATCTTCTGATAAACGGCGTGCGCCGCCAGGCTGGGTGATATCCCCTTTTGCCGCGCGATTATCCAGCACGCTGGTTTGGGCAGTATCGGCATAAATGGCAGGGGTAATTAACAGGGGAAGTAATGCGATGAAAAGTGCGCTCTGTTTCAATTTATTTTCTCCATGTACAAATACATAAAAATAAAAACAGAGCGACTATAGGCATCCTGCATGACAATTCTATGACACGTCGTTACGTCCTGTGACGGTTTAGGTGCGCGGATGCCTTAACAGCTTCTTTACGTACTGGTGGAGCATCTCGGCATCCTCAACCGGAACCTGCGATTCAGGCCTGACGCTGTCCAGCGCGCCTTCCACGCTCTCAATCAAAGCCTGTTGATCGGTTTTCGCCATTTGTCGCAGCAGCGCGGTGACTACAATTTCCAGCGCTTCGACCTGGGCTACCAGCTCTTTTGACTCCTCTTCCTTTTGTGCCAGCTTGACCAGCAATTCAGCAATGAGATTTTTCATCGTGCCAATTCCTTTTTCAGTTTTGTCTGAAGTTATCACTCTGAATCCCTATTGCAAAGAGAAGAAATTAATTATGGTATGCAAAAGTGACACAGGAACGGAAATAAAGAGTCAGCGCCATGAGCGAAACGTTTTTCTATAAAAAGTAGCCGCATTTTGTTATATAAAAATGCGGCTACCATAAGAATATATAATACATCAACGAAACGATTATCTCGACGATTTCGCATCCGCAATTTGTCTGCGACGACGCAGCGCAATAGCCAGCTGGATAATATTGATTAAAACGACAATCGCCGTAGCCGCAAATACCCAACGAAAACCGGCCATCGCGGAAACGGATGCGCCAATAAGTGGACCGGCAACATTCCCCAGATACATAAATGACTGGTTATATCCAAAAATACGCCCCGTCACCTGGTCGCTGGAATATTTAACCAGCAGGGTCTGTACCGCAGGCAACATGGCGCCATCGGCAAACCCGAGCAGAAATCGCAGTACCCCAAGCTGAAGCGGAGAGGTGACAAACGACATCGCGAAGAAGAGCACGACCGCAAAAATCAGCGTCGCCATCAGGATGCGCGCCGTGCCGATCCTGTCACCCAGTTTCCCCAGACGCGGTGCGGAAATCAGGGCGGATACGCCCGGCACGGCGGCAATCATGCCGCTCAGAAAAGCGATATTTGTACTTTCCGGCTCCATCGACTTGATAAACAGCGCCAGAATCGGACCGACCGAACCGTTACAAAGCTGGATAACCATAGTGGTCACAAACAGGCTGATCATCAGTCCCGGATAGGGCAGCGAGGCGAAGACGGCCTTGCCGCTCAGGCGTTCAGATTTACTGATCACCGGGCGGCCCCCTTCTTTAATCAGAAAGAGCGTGACCAGAAAACTGACCACCAGCAGGATCGCGGTGATGATAAATACCGCGCGCAGCCCGACGTGGTCCGCCAGAAAGCCGCCCAGCAGCGGACCGCCGATGACGCCGCTGATCTGTGCCGTGGAGAGCGTACTCAGCGCCCAGCCGCTACGCTCGCGCGGCACCTGAGAGGCGACCAGCGCCATGGCATTCGGAATGTACCCGGACGTCAGCCCCATCACCGCGCGCAGGAAAAACAGCTGCCAGACGTTGGTGGCGAAGGCCTGCAGCAGAATGGCAATCGCCATCCCGAGCGAGGCGCGCAGCAGCATCAGTTTTCGGCCTTTCCGATCCGCCAGGCTGCCCCACATCGGTGACACAATGGCGGAGACCAGAAACGTGACGCTGAACGTCAGGCCGGACCACATGGAGAGCGCTTCATGCGAGGTCACCCCCAGCTGCGAGACGTACAGCGGCAAGAACGGCAGGATCTGGCTGATGGCCAGCCCGGTAAAGAAGCAGCCGAACCAGACCGAGATGAGATTAACTTTCCAGGATTCCATAAAGAAATAGTCTTCATTTTTAGGCGAATTCGCCTACAGATTAGCAAGTTACGCGTTTTGACGTCGCACCAGAGATGCGGCCTGACTGACTTTGGTGTTTTATCTTCCCAGTCATCATATTTGTGAAATAAGTCACAATTCATCCATTTTCTGGCGGAATATTATGCTTCACCGACAGACTCCGAAACCGCGCATTCCCAGATGAAAATGGTTGGCATGCGCCGCGTTATACTCCGGCCCGAGGCCGTTTCCGTAGTAGCCGCAGCTTGCCGACAGCATGGCCTTAAGCCATGGCTGCGTTGCTGCCGCCTTCCAGCCGTTCAGCACCGTGACGCGTTCCCCGTTCGCCAGCCGAAAGGCGGCGATATCCAGCGCCTCCGCCGTGGCATGCTCACTGCGTCGCGCGTCAGGGCGATGGTAAATATTGCGGCAGGCAAAGCTGCCGAGGTGGTCGATACGCGCCAGGTCGCTGCCCGTATAGCGTTTTGTTAACGGCCGGGCCTGCTGGCTGATAAACAGCGCAGAGCTGAGCGCCAGCGGACAGCTGGCAAGAAAGCTGCTGTTCAGGCCGACCGGGCCGAAATCACGCACGCGCACGACGTTGTTGAGCGGACACGCGCCACCGCTGTCGGCCACCGGCTGGGTGCGGATGAGATCTCTTTGGTTAGCCTGCGCGAGCAGGCTCGCGCACGCCTCGGGGGTTAGGCGCCGAAGCTTATACTGGGCGATTCGGCCCGGCGGGTCGTCCAGCGTCAGCGGTATGAAAGGGTTGTAGTAAGGCGGCAACCAGCGGTAACCCACCGTTGCAACGGCCACAATGATGAATACGGTCAGCAGCGTTTTTCCTTTCACTCTCCCCCCTCAACATTCCCCAAAACATTATGGCAGAAGGCCGCGAAACCCGCCGGGCATCGTGGTATGTTATTGGCTTTTCGTCAGACTGGAAGAGAGTGAGATGGCTAAGCAGCGCGTAGGTATTGTCTTTGGGGGAAAATCAGCGGAGCACGAAGTGTCATTGCAATCGGCCAAAAATATCGTTGATGCGATCGATAAAAGCCGTTTCGACGTGGTGCTGCTGGGCATTGATAAACAGGGTCAGTGGCACGTTAACGATGCCAGCCAGTATTTGCTGAACGCTCACGATCCGGCGCATATCGCCCTTAATCCTTCGGAAGTGAGCGTCGCCACCGTACCCGGCGTCGTGAAGGGGCAGCTCATCGACGCCGGCAACGCTCAGGCTCTCGCCCAGATCGACGTTGTCTTCCCTATTGTTCACGGCACCCTGGGCGAAGATGGTTCCCTGCAGGGGATGCTGCGCATGGCCAACCTGCCGTTCGTCGGCTCGGACGTCCTCGGCTCTGCAGCGTGCATGGACAAAGACGTCACCAAACGCCTGCTGCGCGATGCCGGGCTGAATATTGCGCCATTCGTGACCCTCACCCGCGCCAACCGCGACAAACACAGCTTCGCGCAAATCAGCGGAGAGCTGGGTCTGCCGCTGTTTGTGAAGCCTGCAAACCAGGGCTCCTCCGTGGGCGTCAGCAAAGTCACCAGCGAAGCAGAGTTCACGCAGGCTGTCCGTCTGGCGTTTGAGTTCGACCATAAAGTGGTGGTTGAGCAGGGCATCAAAGGCCGTGAAATTGAGTGCGCCGTGCTGGGCAACGATTTTCCACAGGCGAGCACCTGCGGCGAAGTGGTGTTAAACAGCGACTTCTACTCGTACGACACCAAATACATTGATGACAAAGGCGCGCAGGTTGTCGTTCCTGCGGATATCGATCCGGCGATTAACGATAAGATCCGGGCGATCGCCATTCGCGCTTATCAGACGCTCGGCTGCTGCGGCATGGCGCGCGTGGATGTGTTCCTGACGGCGGAAAACGAGGTGGTGATCAATGAAATCAACACGCTGCCGGGGTTCACTAACATCAGCATGTATCCAAAACTGTGGCAGGCCAGCGGCCTGAGCTACCCGGAACTGATCACCCGCCTGATCGAACTGGCGCTGGAGCGTCACGCCGCCGACAGCGCGCTTAAAAGTTCCGTAAACGGTTAATCGGCGCTCTTCGCCTCATCCGCTGTCGTCTCTTCAGGACGACGGCGGATAATCAGCCCCGCCAGCCAGAAACTTATCACCCAGGTCACCAGCCCGACGGCATAGGTTTGCCACCCTTTTGCTTCAAACCCCAACAGGCCCACGACACCGTTAAGAATAAAGATCAGCCCGATGGCAAAGGCGTAGTAGTGCCAGTCACGGCGTAGTTTGGACGTGAGCTTCATAACAACTCCGGCAGGAAAAAAAGACATCCTCTCACAGTTTTTCGGCCAGGTCTGTGGCATATACGGAAATTCTGAAACGCGACGCAATTTCACTTAAGTGATGAAATTGTGATGTGCTGCAGAAATCGACAATCCAGGAGAATTCCTGAGCGCAAATTACCACGATTCTGATATTGACAAATGCGATGACCTGTCAAACTCACCCCGTAAGACGCGTATTAAAACAGAGTGATACCACGGGAGGTCAACATGGCTGACTTTACATTGTCGAAACCGATTTTTGGCGGCAAACCAAAAACCTCCACGGCGGGTAATATTGCTTATGCCCTGTTTGTCCTGTTCTGCTTCTGGGCCGGTTCCCAACTGCTCAATATGCTGGTCCATGCGCCTGGCGTTTATGAACACCTGATGCAGGTGCAGGATAACGGACGCCCGCGAGTTGAGATTGGGTTTGGCGTCAGCACCCTGTTCGGCCTGATCCCCTTCCTCGCGGGATGTATGATTCTGGGCGTTGTGGCGTTAGTGTTGCGCTTTCGCCGCCGCCGTTAAAGCCCCATACAGCGCGCCCGGCGATCGTCCACGCGTTTTGCGAACCATGCGGTTGTCAGGTTACGCGTGATCTTCGGGCTTTCCAGCTGGATCCCCGGCAGGATCGCCCTCGGTAACGTTTTCCCACTTTTCTGCTCCGCAAGCGCAAACACCTTCTTGTACAGATCCGTTTTCTCAAAGGCCAGACTATCGCCTTTCTCAAGCTGACGGCGAATGTCGTTGTTGCTCAGACCCAGCGTTGTCGAAAGTTTCCGTACGGCCAGCTCGGTGCTCCCTGCTTCGCTGCTGCCGTAAGCGATGAGATCGCCGTCCAGCGCGAGCTTGACGCCACTTGCGCGGCTGACCGCACTCTGGAATGCCGCATTACGGCTGGCATACCAGCCCGCGTTAAAGTCGGCAAAGCGGTACAGCGGCTCATCGTAGTTCGCCGGATAGTTCAGCAGGTGATACGTGCCGAACCACAGCCCACCGCGCAGGGAGAAGACCTCCTGACGCACCGTACCGTCGATTTTCCACGGGTAGCCGTCGGTATGCTTCTCCGCGAACGCGATGCTTACCTGCATCGGACCGCCGGTGTGGACCGGGTTCAGTGAGCCAAACAGCTTCTGCCCCATTGGGACCATGCTGATGAAATCATCAAAGATGGCGCTAAGCTGTTTTTCGGTTTTCACCGTATCCAGCCTTTCGCTGTAGCTTTTACCGTTCGGCGAGGTGATTTTAAGCGCGGTGTGCACGAGGAACACCGGGATATGCATGGACTCCGCGCGGCGGTCGATCTCTTTCCAGGCAATTTTGTTCAGACCCGGCACCACCGGGTCTGACTGGTACATTGACTCCTGCTGCGCCACCGCCAGCACCGAGCAGATATTCTCCTCGGTCGGCGCAATCTTTTGGCTCTCAAAGGTTTTTGCCAGCGCGTCTGCCCACGCATTGCGATCCTTCACGCTGGCGGGCATTTTCTGCCTCACAACGCTCGCCACATCGACGGGCTTCTCCCCCTTTTTGAGCGGAGCAGCCCCTTTTTCGGCACAGCCTGCCAGCACAAGAGCGGCCAGCAAGGACAACGGTAACGCGCGCGGTACGGCAAAAGACATAGCAACTTCCTGTATTAGCTAAATGTGTTGGTGACTTCCTGCAGGTCACGATCGTCCAGCTCACGTTCAAAACTGCGCAGACGTTTGTAGATGGACATCAGTTCTACCAGGGTGGTCCAGGAGCTGATCAGGTACTGGAACGAGCCTCGAACCTGACCGAAAACGTTGGTAATCTGCGTCATCAGACCGAGCGTAATCGTACCCGCAACAATCGACGGGAACAGCAGGAACAAACCGAAAACGTTATCCACCTGCAGATACAAAATACGCGCGATGTTGAAATACATATAGTGGAAGTAGAGTCGGAAGTAGTTACGACGCACGGCGCCAAACAGCTCGCGGACGGTCGGCGGCGAGGCGCGGTTGGCATCATCTTCGCCGTAAACCAGCTCTTTACGGTAAGCGGCTTCCACGCGTTGATTTTTAAACTCCAGACCCGGCAGCTTGATCCCCACTACCGCCAGCAGGCCCGTGCCCATCAGCGACCAGACGATCGCGGCAATCACCAGACCATAAGGAATATGACCGACAATAGGCAGATCCGGCACGTGCGCAGAGAGCGTTACCAGCACGGGCAGGAAGGCGATTAGCGTCATGATGGCGTTGATAAAGCTGACGCCCATATCTTCAAGGGTGGAGGCAAAACGCATGGTGTCTTCCTGCACGCGCTGCGCGGCGCCTTCGATATGGCGCAGGTGCTGCCAGTGCGCCATGTAATGTTCATTCATCGCGGTACGCCAGCGGAAAACGTAGTGGCTGACGAAGAAGTTGTTCATCACGCCGATGATAACCGCAATCAGGGCGATACCGAGGAAGATCCCGACTTCATGGTAGAACTGGTTGATGGTCACCTTGTGCGGCGAGCTCAGCGCGGTCTGGATCAGATCGTAGAACGGCGCATACCAGGCGTTCACCGCCACGCCCACCTCCACGAGGAACCAGGTGACAAAGATAATTAGCGATGTGCCGAGGATCGACCAGTACTGCCAGCGGTGCGGAGAATACATAAACCAGAACAGCGCAAACAGCCCTACGCACACCATATAGTAGGCGTAAAACAGCAGATAGCTCAGCGACCAGAAGCGCGCCGCGCTAATCGGCACCTCGCCCGTTGCTCCCGTGATACGCGTCAGCCATGCGCCGCCGCCCGCCTGCCAGAAAATGACAGCGATGAGTGCCCAAATAAATGCCGACAGGAAAAAAGGCCCCGGCTTTGGGAAAAAAGACTTAAACATAATGCTTCCTTCTTGTTGTTATGGCTGTTGCTGTGCACAACACGTTACCACACGAAAAACCTGCCCGAGCCAGCCTCCCGGCTCCGGCAAAAAGGTCAGACCCGAGCGTTAATTATTAGTTCGCTTTCCAGTTTTCAAGAATTGTTTCGGTGCGTTTCACCGCGAGAGGATTCGCCGGCGCGATGAAGTTACGCCAGACGTCGTTGTGGTGGTTAATCAGGATCTGCGCATCTGCCGCCGGGCGATTGGCGGTAGTGTGGGCATCTTCCGCCACGATAATGTGATAACCCCGGCTGACGCCGTTCTTAATCGTCGCATCGACGCAGTAGTCGGTGGCGCAGCCGCAGATGACAAACTCGCGAATGCCCTGCTCACGCAGCAGCGCCTCTAGCGCGGTGTTATAGAAGGCATCACAGGCGGTTTTAGTGACGTAAAGCGCGTCAGCAGGCTGATGGAGTTCAGGCAGTAGCGCAAACCCTTCGCTTCCCTCTTCCAGGCCCCCGGCCTCGGCATGCTGAATAAAAATCACCTTGTCGGCTGCCTGCGTAAGCTGGTTGATCAGAGAGACACATTTTTCGCGCTGATGACGAGGGGTTTCAAATACCCCGTTCTGCATATCGACAACCATAACCACACGCTTCTCAGACATACCGTTCTCCGTAAGATTGAGTGACACTGGTGCCTATCATAAGCCCGATGTCACAAAATGGGAGATGGCTCGTCAGTAAATTGTTCATATTTACCCATGGTTACGTTTTTCTCGCTATCGTTATGCAATTCGGGGCATTGCGCGGTACCGTTTAGTAGTATAAATACCCATTACTTTCCTCATTCACTTCATGGATGCTTTTCGTTGAAACGTTGTCTGCTCTCTTTTGCCGCGCTGTGTGCGGTGAGCTTTTCTACCGCCCAGGCAGCCCAACCGCTGACGGCGCCCGTTTTAGCTTCAGATATTGCCGATCGCTACGCGAACCTTATCTATTACGGCAGCGGCGCGACCGGGATGGCGATGGTCGTCATCGACGGCAACCAGCGTGTGTTCCGCAGCTTTGGCGAGACGCGCCCAGGAAATAACGTTCACCCGCAGCTGGATTCCGTTATCCGCATCGCGTCCTTAACCAAGCTGATGACCAGCGAAATGCTGGTTAAGCTGCTCGACCAGGGTGTGGTGAAACTCGACGACCCGCTCAGCAAATACGCGCCTCCAGGCGCCCGGGTTCCAACCTATCAGGGTACGCCGATTCGGCTTGTGAACCTTGCCACCCACACCAGCGCGCTGCCGCGTGAGCAGCCAGGCGGGGCGGCACACCGTGACGTATTTGTCTGGCCAACGCGCGACCAGCGCTGGAGCTATCTGAGTACCGCCACGCTGAAGGCGGCGCCGGGTTCGCAGGCCTCTTATTCAAACCTGGCCTTTGACCTGCTGGCGGACGCCCTTTCAACGGCGGCTGGCAAACCCTACACGCAGCTGTTTGAAGAGCAGATAACCCGTCCGCTGGGTATGAAAGACACCACCTTTACCCCGTCCCCGGATCAGTGCCGTCGCCTGATGGTGGCGGAGAAAGGCGCTAGCCCCTGTAATAACACGCTCGCAGCCGTGGGCAGCGGCGGGGTCTATTCCACGCCTGGCGACATGATGCGCTGGATGCAGCAGTTCCTTTCCTCAGATTTCTACGCTCGCAGCAGCCAGGCCGATCGCATGCAGACCCTGATTTATCAGCGCACTCAACTGCAACGCGTCATCGGGATGGACGTGCCGGGTAAAGCCGACGCGCTCGGTATGGGCTGGGTCTATATGGCACCGAAAAATGGCCGTCCGGGTATTATTCAGAAAACCGGCGGCGGCGGCGGATTCATCACCTATATGGCCATGATCCCGCAGTCAAACGTGGGCGCATTTGTGGTGGTCACCCGCTCCCCGCATACGCGTTTCGTCAATATGAGTGACGGGATTAATAACTTAGTGGCTGAACTGAGCGCCAATAAAGCCCAGGTTCTCACCGCGTCTAACTAATTTTAATATTCCGTGGGCAAGCGGTTGATGCTGACCAGCTTGCCCCGGCTCATGTTGATATAGTTTCCCTGCCTCAGGGCGGCAAGCACCTCGGCAACAACGGAGCGTGAAATTCGTGTGCTCTGTTGAATATGATTCATCACACCGATTTTTGAACGCAGCGTTTCATCCCATTCCGCCATATTCAGCAGCATCGAGCGGATCTGGTGATAGGAGTTATTTCCCACCAGCTGCTTATCGCGTTTCTCGAGAATATAAGTTATCCAGGATAACCAGCAGAAGGCCTCTTTCCAGAGTGAATACTGCTGGATAAGTTGACGGGTGGTTTCCGTGGGCAGATAAAAACCGGTACAGGCTGTTTTAGCAATCACCCTGTATTCGTGAGAGTGATTAATCACCACCGTAGACAGCCCGAATATAAAAGGGGCAGTCGCAATCCCCACCAGCAGTTCATCAGAAGTTCGATAAACCTCAATAACGCCGGTTTGTAATACGATCGTACAAGGCTCATTCCATTCGTCTGACGTAATTAATTGCTGGGGCGCACATGTAAAAGGGGTACTGGCCGCTGTTAAATGCTGTTCGAGCCGGCGTAATTCAGAAAGTGGTTTCGCATTAACGTTCATGCAGACCTCAAGTCATCCGTATTTGTCGGTTCAATATTATTTTTATTACCTGTATAAAAAGCGGGGGAGATAACCACTCCCCCGCTTTTATTCATTTCCAGGTATATTTCACGCCCAGATTAGCGCCCCAGTTCTGATCAACGTCGCCGCCGCCCAGATAAGTGGCATCGGTGTAAGCACTGAAGTTCTTCGTGAAGCTAAACTGGGTGCCCAGCCCTACCCGCACAGCGGAGCCTTTCACGCCGTTATCAATGCTGTCACCGTTAATATCGGCATTGTTATCAGCATCGTCATATACGTAGGCCAGTTTGAAGTAAGGCGTCAGAGCCTGTTCACCGCCGTAGTTGAAGGTGTAACCCGTATCAACGCCGAGTTCATAACGCAGGCTATCGTAAGATTGTCCATCTACGCGCATGTCATTGCTCAGACGATAATCATCGCCAGACTGGAACAGGCCAGAGACGGCTGCATACGGCGTAACGTAGCCAGAGAGGTTTGGCTTCCAGTCATAACCCAGCTTCAGCCCAAAACCAACAGCATCATTCGTGGTATTGCCGTCAACGTACTGACCGTTGCTCATGTTAGCGGAGAGATCGCTGTTGAAGCGGGTGTAGCTCAGGGAGCTGTCGATGAACAGATCTTTCATGAACTTCGCTGACGCGTAGATCATCGCAGTCTGGCTATCCTGATCGACCTGACCGGTACGATCGCTGGTATCACCCTTCGCGAAACCTGCCGCACCACCGACGATCCATTTCGCGTTATTACCGTCAATCAGGGTGTCCACACCCACCATAATGCCGCTCACGTCCTGATCGTAGCTGATAACGCCATTGTCACCGTCGAAGTTGCCACCGAAGTAGCTCACCCACGCCCCGCCGTTATCCGCCAGGCCGTGACGGCTGTTGGTCAGACGCGTGCCAACGGTATCCTGCTGCAGATTCCAGATGACGCGTGCCAACGGTATCCTGCTGCAGATTCCAGATATTGGTATTGGCAGAAGGGATGCTCAGCGCCATATTGGCAGAATCGGTCAACTCTTTCTGCTGAAGGACAACGGAATCACCCTGCTGCTGCGCCTGGTAGGTGTAAGCGCCTAAATCGGCTTTGTTTGCGGCAGTGAAGCTGGCTGTGGTATCCGCGTTATTGTCATAGACGCGAATAATCTCTTTGTTTTTGTAATCAGCAACGGAACCGGCACCGGTCGCATCGTCGATGCGCACCTGGTAGTTACCCGCAACGTTACCATTCACTGACAGATGGCCGTCTGAGTTAATCGCCACAACACCGTAGTCGTAATCGGCATTGTACTTATCGTTAGTGATATAGCGTGCGTTGTTCAAATCGCTGTTCAGGACGTAATCACGGCTGGCAACGTTCAGCACCCCGCCATCGGTCAGTTCCATATTGTGCGTATCAACCTGACCCAGCCCCAGCGCCAGCTCAGCACCGTTATCCACGGTGATGGTGTTGGCATACAGTTGGGCCGTTTCTTCCGTCAGTGCCGCACGGCTATAGCTGTCCAGATACAGATGGTCGGTCGCCACGGCACCGCTGTCTCCAATATTCATTGATGAAGCATTGGTCAGGGTGATGGAGTCCGCCAGCAGACCAGAGTCTTCGACGTTAACCTGAGACTGGTTGTTTACCGTCAGCGTGTCGATATTAGAAAGCTTGCGGGTATCCCACTCAGAGCCGTTATCCAGCGCGATGTTAAACAGCCCGCTCTGATACACCGCTTCACCCGTAACGTGTCCGTTACTGTCATAAATGGAATCCGGCCAAATGCTGTTAGGGGATAAGCTACTCCAGTCTACGTTGCTGTAGCCCAGACCATACATCTGCGCTGTGCCGATAGCCTCGACGCTGGACTGTGCTGCACCGACCCATTTACTGCCGTTGGTCAGGGTGACATCCAGCTTATCGGTACCATCCCAGCCGTTGGTGGTTGGGTTATAGACACCGTCTGCAGTGGTATCCGTAGCCGGATCGCCGTTCGGATAGAAGTTGTTGTCGAAGGTGCTGGAGAACAGAATATCGCCAGTAACGGTGGAGTGATCGAACGTGGCAGTGGTCTGCATCGCGTTATCAGACGCGCTAGCGGCTACGATCAGCGCTGCATCATCCGCCGCCGTGGCATTCGTTTCACCGTAGTCGCTCGGTTTCGCGGTTTGACCGTAGAACCCGCTGGTTCCCAGATCGCTGTACGCGCCTGAGGTCAGAACGGAGTCTTTCACCACCAGCGTGTCGGTAAATACTTTGCTGCTGTTGGCTACGCCTTCAACACCGTCGTAAGGAGTGTTATCCGACTCCTGATAACCCTGCGTCAGGGTAATACCGGCAATGTGGGAATTATTCTGGATAACAATATCGGACTCCACATCCAGGGTAATCGCATTACCCTGATTATACGTGTCCAGATAGTGTCTTTCCGTATTTTCCCCGTTCACGACATCATACGCATAATGCTCATAGGTATCGTTAATGGTGGAATTATCTACGGTCAGGCTAAAACGATCGTATTGAGAATGGTTGGTGCCATCGGTATCCAGGCCGTCAGCACACGAGGAGGTCATACACTTAGAGGTAATCATGCCATTAATGGTACTGTTGGAAATGCTTAACGCATTCGCCCGCCCATTGATGCCATCATCCAGATAGTATGTTGAAATAACACCATTCACGGTGCTTTTATTCATCACCGGATAAATATCGCCGTCGTGGGTCGCGTCTGAGTAATCCCAGTCGGCATAGCCATAATACCAGGGAGCGGAAGCGGTATTATCGTATCCGAATGTATTATATGTCGTACCGGAAATATCCTTCGCATTGGCCTGAGAAGCGATAGCCAGGGTGCAGGCTAATGCAAGTTGAGATACAACGAGTTTCTTTTTCCATGTTTGCATTGGGTCATCCCTCCTCAGGGACGTAAGCAAGTTTGTCCATCAATGATTTTGCAATGTTTAGTTTAATTGCGGAGGGAATTATGCATTTTCATTTCGAAAAGGTTCAATGAATGTTTCCATTAAGTCCGTATCCAGACTAATAACACATCAAAACCGAGAAAGCCTCTGTCACTACAGATAAATATTATAAAAACAAAGCATTAAAATAGAGACGAAACATAATGTACATATAAATATAAATAATGAATCATTTTCAATGATGTTTTCTATTTAATATAAAAACAATATGAATAACTCATCTCCATTTCAGCGTTATACTGTCCTGCATTATATATTGATGCCAAAAAACCAGACTCATCGCATTTTACAAAATAAAATGCCCACTTTTACCAAAACACCTGTCTCCACTTTGAGGTACACTAGCCTTCTTTGTTCCACAAACATCAGGCATACCATGACCGATTTAATTGCACGTCCCCGCCGCCTGCGCAAGTCACCTGCACTGCGCGCTATGTTTGAAGAGACAACCCTGACCTTAAACGATCTGGTGTTGCCGATTTTTGTCGAAGAAGAGATCGATGACTACAAAGCCATCGAAGCCATGCCGGGCGTAATGCGCATTCCGGAGAAATATCTGGCGCGTGAGATTGAACGCATCGCCAACGCGGGGATCCGCTCGGTGATGACCTTCGGCATCTCTCACCATACCGATGCCACCGGCAGCGACGCGTGGAAAGAAGATGGCCTCGTCGCCCGCATGTCCCGCATCTGCAAAGAGACCGTGCCGGAAATGGTGGTTATGTCAGACACCTGCTTCTGCGAATATACCTCCCACGGCCACTGCGGCGTGCTGTGCGATCACGGCGTGGATAACGATGCCACCCTGCTGAACCTCGGCAAACAGGCGGTCGTTGCTGCCGCTGCGGGTGCGGACTTCATCGCGCCCTCTGCCGCAATGGACGGACAGGTTCAGGCGATCCGTCAGGCGCTGGACGCGGCGGGTTTTACCGACACCGCCATCATGTCTTACTCCACCAAATTTGCCTCCTCCTTCTACGGCCCGTTCCGTGAAGCTGCGGGCACGGCGCTGAAGGGCGATCGTAAAACCTATCAGATGAACCCGCTGAACCGTCGGGAAGCGATTCGCGAATCCCTGCTTGATGAAGCCCAGGGCGCAGACTGCCTGATGGTGAAACCTGCGGGCGCGTACCTTGATATCCTGCGCGACATCCGCGAGCGCACCGAGCTGCCGCTGGGCGCTTACCAGGTCAGCGGCGAGTACGCGATGATCAAATTCGCCGCGCTGGCCGGTGCGATTGACGAAGAGAAAGTGGTCCTCGAAAGCCTCGGCGCCATCAAACGCGCAGGCGCGGATCTGATCTTCAGCTACTTCGCGCTGGATCTGGCCGAGAAGAAAATTCTGCGTTAATCCGCTTTAGCGCCGGGTGGCGGCTTCGCCTTACCCGGCCTGCTCTCTGCGCTAATCTTCACCAAACTGCAATACAACCGACATCTGCGCCTTCTACTGTCTTCGCAAGACGGCAGGAGGAGTAACCATGTTTAGCCTCGATAGCGTTCTCGACGATCTTTGGCCTCAGGCGAGGCCTGCACCCTGGCAAAAAAGTCTGTTAAAAAGACTGTTTTACGAAGACGAATTTCAGCAATTTGCAGCAGCACACCGCCACCTGAAAGGACTGGATATGGTGGAGCAAGTTCTGGAACACCTTGATATTCTCTGCACCGTTTCCGCCCGCGATCTTGAACAAATCCCCGAACATGGCCCTCTGGTCATTATTGCTAACCACCCGACGGGTACGCTGGACGGTCTGGCGCTGATGTACGCCGTTTCTCGCGTGCGACGCGATGTTAAAGTCGTCACCAACAGGATGCTGACCCACCTTGAGCCCCTCAGCTCGCTGTTTATTCCGGTGGATAATATGGGCGGCAGGACGGCGAAATCGTCCCTGGTGCAGATGGAACAGCATCTGCAAAACGCGGGCGTGCTGATCTTCTTCCCGGCCGGAGAAGTTTCCCGCCCCACGCGCAAAGGCATTCGCGACAAAAAGTGGCACTCTGGCTTTATCAAACTCGCCAGCAAGCTGCGCGCTCCGCTGCTGCCGGTGCATATTCAGGCGCATAACAGCCTGCTCTTCTATGCCAGCACGCTGGTCTCCCCGACGCTGTCAATGCTGTTACTCATGCAGCAGATGTTCCGCCGCCGCCACAGCCAGCTGCCGATTAAGATCGGCCAGCAGATTGCCTGGCATCACTGGCACAGCGCCACCCTTTCGTCGCGTGAGATGGCCGAACAGTGCCGTCAGCACGTGATGCGTCTTGGCAAGGGATTGCCTGGCGTCTTTAAAACCCAGTGCGCCATTGCCCGTCCGGAAGACCGTGCCACCCTGAAACGCGCGCTGGCGCAGGCCGAATGTCTGGGCAATACCAGCGACGGTAAAACCATCTATCTTTGGCAGCGCAACGGGCAGGAAGACGCCCCGCTGCTGCGCGAGCTGGGCCGCCTGCGCGAGATTGCCTTTCGCGCGGTCGAGGAAGGGAGCGGCAAACGTCGGGACACCGACAGCTACGACGATGATTATCTGCACCTGATCCTGTGGGATGAGGACGATCTGGAGATCGTCGGGGCGTATCGCTTTATGCCGACGGCCATGCAGATCGAAAAGCGCGGCGTTGAGGGGTTGTACAGCTATAGCCTGTTCCACTACGACGACAAAATGCAGGACGTACTGGAGCACGGCATTGAGCTGGGGCGCAGCTTTATTCAGCCGCGCTACTGGGGACGCCGCGGCCTGGACTATTTATGGTCCGGCATTGGAGCCTACCTGGCGCGTTATCCGAACTACCGCTACCTGTTTGGCCCGGTCTCGATTTCCGGTGGCTTACCGCCTGCCGCACGGGATCTGCTGGTGGCCTTTTACCGCCTGTGGTTCCCGGCAACGCATCCGCTGGCCGCGTCACGTCAGCCGTATCCCGCATCGCTGCCGGACGTGCTCGCGCAGTTTGGCGGCGTGGATTACGTAGACGATCTGACGAAGCTGAAATCCCTGCTCGGCAATCTGGGCTGCGGCATTCCGCCGCTCTACAAGCAGTATTCCGAGCTTTGCGAACCCGGCGGCGTGCAGTTTATTGATTTTGGCAGCGACCCGGCGTTTAACGACTGCGTCGACGGACTGGTGCTGGTGGATTTGTGTTACCTGAAGGCGAACCGCTATCAGCGGTATATTGAGGCGCACCTTTAAATATGCAGTTTTTTGTAGGCCGGGTAAGGCCTACGTGTAATCAAGGGCGGTAGAACGGCTTATCCCCCAGGATCGTCGCCCGCTGCATAATCCGGCGCTGCGGAAGATAGTCCGCATTGGCATAGTGCTGCGTTACGCGGTTATCCCAGATCGCCAGGTCGTTCTCCTGCCAGCGCCAGCGCACCTGAAACTCCGGCCTGGTGATATGCGCGAACAGGAAGCTTAACAGCGCCTCGCTCTCTTTCTCCGTCACGTCCACAATGCGCGTCGTGAACCCTTCGTTCACGAACAGCGCCTGCTTGCCCGTGACAGGATGGGTCCGCACCACCGGGTGCAGCAGCGGAGGATGCTTCGCAACCGCCTCCTGCCAGCGCTGATGTTCCTCTTCCGTTTTACGGTACTTGTACTCCTGGAACGATTTTTTGAAGTCGTGCTCCGCCCGCAGCCCGCTCAGCAGCGTCCGGAACGGCGCGGAGAGCGCCTCATACGCTGCAATCCCGCTGGTCCACAGCGTATCGCCGCCGGTTTCCGGCAGCAGCTTCGCCGCCAGAATCGCCCCGGCGGGCGGCGTCTCGATAAAGGTTACGTCGGTGTGCCAGTTGTCGTTATCCGGCGGGTTATCGTTGTGGGTGTCCAGAACGATAATCTCCTCCACGCCTTCCGCATGCGGATAGACGGGGTGGATATGCAGATCGCCAAACCGCAGGGCCAGCGCGCGCTGCTGCTGCGGGGTAATCGCCTGTTCGCGCAGGAAAACGACCTGATGACGCAGCACCGCGTGGTACAGCTGCTCGAACTGGTTATCGCTCAGCGGACGGGTCACATCCAGGCCCGACACCTGCGCGCCAATGTACGGCCCCAGCGGGGTAATGGTCAGACGTTCACTCATTGTATTTCTCCATGCCAGGGCGTCAGGCGGCGCTGTAACGCGCGCAGCCCCAGTTCTAATCCGAAGGCGATCGCGGCGATCACCGCGATCCCTGCCAGCACCACGTCAGTCGCCAGGAACTCTCCCGCCGACTGCACCATAAAGCCAAGGCCGCGCGTGGCCGCAATCAGCTCTGCCGCCACCAGCGTGGACCAGCCCACGCCGAGGCCGATGCGCAGCCCGGTTAAAATTTCCGGCAGCGCGCCCGGTAAAATCACGAACAGCAGCACCTGCGTGCGGCTGGCTCCCAGCGACTGCGCCGCGCGGATCCGCACCTGCTGGGCGCTCTTCACGCCTTCCAGCGTTGACATTGCAACCGGCGCAAAGATCGCCAGATAGATGAGTAAAACTTTGGGCGTTTCACCTATGCCGAACCAGATAACCACCAGCGGCAGCCAGGCCAGCGGCGGCACCGGACGGTAAAGCTCAATCAGCGGATCGAGAATACCGCGCACTGTCGGGCTTAAGCCCATCGCGATCCCGACCGGTATCCCGATAATTACCGCTGCCAGCAGCGCCACCAGAATACGCGCCAGACTGGCTCCAAGATGCTGCCAGAGCGTGGCATCCATAAAGCCCTGCGGCCCGGCGATGGTAATGAGTTTGGCCAGCACCTGGCCCGGCGGCGGCAGAAACAGCGGGCTGACCCACTGCTGGGCAGCAACCGCCCACCACACCGCCAGCAGCAACAGCAGCGTACCGACGCTCAACGTGATTTGGCGCGAGAAAGGCCAGCGCAGCGCCAGACGCGTGCGGCGCGTTTTTTCACTGAAGACGATGCTCATGAGAAAGCCTCCCGTTGTTCAAACACGCGGCTTAAGACGTATTCACGCTGTTCGATAAACAGCGGATCGGATTTGATGCTGCGCACGGGCTCTCCCGCGACGTAGCGGCGGGCGAAATCCAGCGGCAAGCGCTCCAGCACGCGGCCCGGCCCCGGCGAGAGCAGCACCAGCTCCGTCGCCATAAACACCGCCTCTTCGATATCGTGGGTAATCAACAGCACCTGCTTGCCCGTCTCGTGCCACAGGCGCAGCAGCAGGGTTTGCATCTGCTCGCGGGTGAAGGCGTCGAGCGCTCCGAACGGCTCGTCCAGCAGCAACAGCTGCGGATTCGCGGCCAGCGCGCGGGCAATACCCACGCGCTGCCGCTGGCCGCCGGAAAGCTGCCAGATAAAGCGTTTTTCCGCCCCTTCCAGCCCCACTTTTTTCAGCATCGTCCGTGCCGTTTCCAGCCGCTGTTCGCGATTGACGCCCGCAAGCTGTAGCCCAAACGCCACGTTTTCCTGCACGTTGCGCCAGGGAAGCAATCCTTCGTTCTGGAAGACCACGCCGCGCTCGGCGCCCGGGCCTTCCACCTTTTTGCCTTCCAGCTGGATGGTGCCATGCTGATAAGGGACAAACCCGGCGATCAGATTCAGCAGCGTGGTTTTTCCGCACCCGGACGGGCCCAGCACCACCAGCAGCTCACCGCTGTCCAGCGTCAGGTTGATATCTTCCAGCGCGGGTTTCCCGCCGTAATCGGCGTACAGGTTCGTAATATTCAGCATGGCGGACTCCTTATTTCACAAAACGATCGGTCACGTACTGGCTGTAATCCGCCGCTACCGCAGGCACTTTGCCCTGCTCTTTCAGGAAGGTGGCGGTATCCACAATCGCTTTGTTTACCGGCCCGGTCAGCTGCTGCACCTGCTGCGCGGGGGTCAGATAGGTATTGCCTTTCACCAGACCCGGCACGTCCGCTTCCGGCACGCCGCTCAGGCGGGAGAGTTTTTCCAGGTTGGCGGGCTGCTTCAGCCATTCATCCGGGTTAGAGATGTACGGCTGCTGGGCATCAATCGCGCTTTTGGCGAAGGCTTTCACCACATCAGGATGTTTCTCGGCGAAGTCTTTGCGCACTACCCACACGTCGAGAGTTGGCGCGCCCCACTGGCCCACTTTTTCTGAGTCGGTCAGCACGGTGCCGTCTTTTTCCAGTTCGTTCACTGCAGGTGCCCACACATAGGCCCCGTCAATATCCCCGCGCTGCCAGGCGGCGATAATCGCCGGCGGCTGCAGGTTGATGATTTGTACCTGACCCGGCTTGATGCCCCAGTGTTTGAGCGCCGCCAGCAGGCTGTAGTGGGTGGTGGAGATAAACGGCACGGCGATGCGTTTGCCGATCAGATCTTCCGGTTTGGTGATGTTTTTCTTCACCACCAGCGCTTCAGAGTTACCGAGCTGCGAGGCGAGCAGGAAAACCTCAATCGGTACCTGCTGGCTGGCCGCCACCGCCAGCGGGCTGGATCCGATATTGCCGATCTGCACGTCGCCGGAGGCTAACGCACGCACCACGGATGCGCCGCTGTCGAACTTGCGCCAGTCGACTTTCGCGCCGCTCTCTTTCGCAAAGGTGTTGTCCGCCTGCGCGACTTTCGCCGGTTCCGCAGAGGTTTGATACGCGACGGTGACGTCCACCGCCTGCGCCTGAAATGCCCACAGCGCCAGTGCGCCGAGAAGTGTGATTCGCGATGAAATTGCCATAGTGTCTGCTCCCCTTGTTGTTATGAGGGCAGTATTTCCGGCGCGGGAATTTTGATAAAGGAATAAAAATGAATCGCTCATAACGATTCGTTTTTAGATAAAAAGCGGGAAAGGATAGTTGATTTTGTGCGGTTGTTTTTTCCCTCTCCCCGTGGGAGAGGGTCAGGGTGAGGGCATCAGCGCTGCGCGTTCAACTCAGCAATGTCTTTCGGCGTGGTGCGACAGCATCCACCGATTAATTTGGCCCCGACTTCCAACCACTGCGGCAGATACCCCGCCAGCGTCTCGCACGCTTCGCCGTGGTGGTGCCAGGTTTTGGTGACCGCATCATAATGCTCGCCCGAGTTCGGATAGACCACCAGCGGCAGCGACGTCAGGCTTTGCAGATGCTTCAGCGCCGCCGTGGTGTTTTCCAGTGCGATGCAGTTAATACCCAGCGCGACAATCTGCGGAGAGTTTGCCAGCGCGCTGACCACCTCATGCAGCGGCGTGCCGTCGCTCAGGTGTTCGCTGTCGCGCAGGGTAAAGGAGAACCACGCCCGGGCGCGGGGGTACTCGGCCAGAAGCGCCGCCAGCGCCTTAATCTCCACAAACGAAGGCAGCGTTTCGCAGGCCAGCAGGTCAGCGCCCGCATCCAGCAACGCTTCCACGCGCGGGCGGTGGAAGGCAGTAAACTCCCCGGCGCTGCGCACGTAGTCGCCGCGATACTCTGAGCCATCCGCCAGATACGCGCCGTACGGCCCAACGGATCCCGCCACCAGCAGCGTGCCCGCGTGCGGATTTTCAGCCAGATACGCTTCGCGCGCCTTGCGCGCCAGCTCCACGCTTTTACCGATTAGCGCGCGGGACTGCGCTTCGTCCAGGCCGCGCGCCGCAAAACCCGCAGGCGTGGCCTGATAGCTGGCGGTGATCGCCACCTGCGCGCCCGCGCGGTAGTAATCGAGATGCACTTCGCGGATGAGTTCCGGGTTTTCCACCAGCACTTTGGCTGACCAGAGGCTGTCTGCCAGGTTACAGCCGCGCGCTTCCAGCTCCGTCGCCATCGCGCCATCCAGCACCAAAAACGGCAGTTTTTCAAGGATGGCGGTAAGCGGGTTATTCTGCGACATGTTCAGGCTCCTGCGATGTCATATTTCGGGTCAGGTAGTACGCACCATAACACAGAGCGACAAACGGAAGCCCGCAATAAAGGGCAATGCGCTGGCTCGGGTCAAACCACAGGCCGACACAGGCCACCACGCAGAGAATAAAACCGAGCACCGGCACCAGCGGATACCACGGCGCGCGATACTGCAGCGCAGAGAGCGGCTGCCCGGACTGCAGATGACGGCGACGGAAAACGAAGTGCGACGCGCAGATGCTGATCCACACCGCCACCACCGCAAAGCCAGAAATCGCCGAGAGCGCGACAAACACCGTGTCCGGGGCCACGACGCTTGAGAACAGCGCCAGCACGCCGCCGAGCATAGAGACCGACAGCGCCGTCAGCGGCACGCCGTTTTTGTTCACGCGGGCAAAGCAGCGCGGCAGCGTTTTCTCATTAGAGAGCGACCACAGCATGCGCCCGGAGGCGTACAGCCCGGAGTTCGCTGCCGAGAGGATCGCCGTCAGGATCACAAAGTTAAAAATATCCGCCGCGTAAGGAATACCGACCTTTTCAAACACCAGCACGAACGGGCTCTTTTCCACGCCCGCCTGCTGCATCGGGATCAGCGCCGCCAGCACAAACACGGTGCCGATAAAGAAGATAATCAGGCGCGCAATGGTGGTGCGGATCGCAACCGGAATCACCTTGTGCGGATTTTCCGTTTCCCCCGCCGCGATGCCGATGAGCTCCGTCCCGGAGAAGGCAAAGTTCACCGCCACCATGGTCATCAGGATCGGCAGGCCGCCGTGCGGGAACCAGCCCTCGGCGGTGATGTTGCTTAAGCCCGGCGCGGGTGAACCGTCCTGCATAGGGATAAAGCCAAAGACCGCCGCGCCGCCAAGGATAATAAAGGCGATGATGGTGATGACTTTCACCAGGGAGAACCAGAACTCGCCTTCAGCAAAGAAGCGCGTAGAGATGACGTTCAGGCCAAAAATCACCACGCAGAAGACCACGCACCAGGCCCAGACGGGCACCTGCGGGAACCAGTACTGCATGCAGAAGCCCGCGGCGGTAAAGCTCGAGCCGAGCGCCACCGTCCAGGTGAGCCAGTAGAGCCACGCCACGGTGTAGCCCGTCGCCGGGCCAAGATAGCGGGCGGCATAGACGTGGAACGCGCCGGTTTCCGGCATCGCTACGGAAAGCTCGCCCAGACACTGCATCACCAGCCAGACCACCAGCGCGCCTATCAGGTACGCCAGCAGCGTGCCCGCAGCCCCGGTCGTTGAAATGATGTATCCGGTATTGAAGAATAACCCTGTCCCAATCACGCCACCCAGCGAGAGCATAATCAGGTGGCGTGTTTTCATGGTGCGCTTAAGCTGCCCATTTTCTTGTTGTGTTTGCATATTACCTTCTATACGTATGGACATCTAAACATCCAAAGAAGGTGTGTTATACCGCGATTGTTAATAAAAAGCTAGATGACCAGACGCAAACGGGCGCGCCGCGCGCTGAGTCTGGGGTGGGTCGTGAGGATCACATAGAGAATCGGACGCCAGGCCATAAGCACCTCCGCAAGCAGATACTTACAGCATGGTGCGGGAAAAGGCGATCTTCGGTCAGTCGAAAGTGGTATCCGTGAAGAGCAGATTCATACCGCAACACTGCCCGCAGGACGGGTAAGGCGCAGCCGCCAGCCGGCGCAAGGTTGGTAATTCTCACAATCAGTTCTATAGTCGACACAGTTTCTTAGTAACCAGGACTGACTGATGCGCTTTAACGGACTGACCAAAGGTTTCTTTATCTTTATTCTTGCCCTTGTGACCTGGGCCTTCTTCGACGTGCTGTCGCCCTACTTCTCCGCGATACTGTGGGCCGCGATTCTGACCGTCATCTTCAACCCGGTAAAAAACAGGCTGCGCACCGCGCTGGGGGATCGCAACGGGCTTGCCTCGCTGTTGACCATCGGTATTATCTGCCTGATCGTCTTTATCCCGTTGATGGTGATCCTCTCCTCGCTCGCCATTGAGCTGAACGTGGTTTACACGAAGCTTCAGGAGAACAACACCCAGTTTCCGGAAGTGGTAGCGAGCATCTTCAACCATCTGCCTGACTGGGCCAGCGGCTTCCTGGCGGATCACAACCTGACCAACGCCGCGCAGATCCAGAAAAAACTCTCTGATGTCGCCCTGCAGGGCGGGCAGTATCTCGCCGGCAGCGCGTTTCTGATTGGCAAGGGCACGTTTGGCTTTGCGATAAGCTTCGGCATCATGCTTTATCTGCTGTTCTTCCTGCTGAAAGACGGCCCGTATCTGGTGCGCCAGATCCTCGACTCCCTGCCGCTGTCTGATTTCGCCAAGCATCATCTGTTCGCCAAATTCGTCGGCGTGTCGCGCGCCACGGTAAAAGGTACGGCGGCGGTGGCGGTGGTTCAGGGCATCCTCGGCGGGATTGCGTTTGCGATTGCCGGTATTGACGGCAGCGTGCTCTGGGGGGCGCTGATGGCCTTCCTCTCGCTGGTGCCCGCCATCGGCTCGGCGATTGTCTGGGTGCCCGCCGCCATCTTCCTGTTCGCCACCCATCAGCTTTGGCAAGGGCTGTTTATTGTCGGCTTCTTCGTGATTATCGTCGGGCTGGTGGACAATATCCTGCGCCCGCTGCTGGTCGGGAAAGACACCAAAATGCCGGACTACCTGATACTGATCTCCACCCTCGGCGGCATGGAGCTGTACGGCATTAACGGCTTTGTGATTGGGCCGCTCATTGCCGCGCTGTTTATCGCCTGCTGGAACCTCTTCTCAGGGCGCGATCACGAAGGTAACGCCGAAGAGCTGGACCCCGACTTCATCGAAGAAGGAAAAAATCCTCCAGAATTGTGAGGATGTGACGATATAGACCACACCAGGCGGCGCTGTGCCGCCTTTTTTTTCGCCTTAAATCAGACGTTTTCTATAATTTGAAGAACGCCATCCTACTCATGTCGTAAAAGGATCATCAGGTGCGAATCGCGACGATAACAAACTGGGCCTATGGGGCCACGGTCTGCCTGACCATCGCCTCCGGCATTATCATGCTGATGGCGTCCAGTGCTGATACCCTCGAGCGTCAGGCCGTTGAACAACGCCAGCGTTTTGATGAGCTTACGGAAGATATCGAAACCGATGTCTGGGCACAGTCTGATTTAGCACGGCTGTACGTCATTAAAAAAGATCCTCAGGTTCTCAAGGAATATAACCAGGCGGAAAACAGCCTGAAGAGCATCGAGCTTCGGCTGGAAAAGTTGCAGGATAACGGCGCATCGGATGAAGAACTGGCCCTGCTGCATGAAGGAATAAAGATCGTCGATGAGCTACAGGACGAGCAGCAAACGGCACTAACGAGCGCGACGCAGGGAGAAGACGCGCAGGCCGTTGCGCTGCTCTACGGTGCGCCCTATGAGCAGGAGCTGGAGCGCGCGCAGAGCCAGATCGATCACTTCCGCCAGATACTCGACAAACGCGTCATCGCCTCCGTTCAGGACGCGACAAAAAAATCGAAAGCGCTGCGTACCGCGTCTGAGCTGATGGTCGGCCTGACCGCCCTGCTGTTCCTGTTTGTTCTCGGCTTTATATTAAAGCGCCGCGTGCTGCGTCCCGTGGTGCGCCTGAGCGACGTGGTGCACCGTCTGGCATCCCAGGATTACGCGGTTGAAACGCCCAATTTCAACCAGATTGATGAGATTGGCGATATGGCCCAGGCCATCCGCATCTTCCGCGAAAACGGCCTGGCGCGACAGCGTCTGGAAAGAGAACGCGATGCCGACTGGGCCATCCGCGAGCTGCTGGCGCGCATGACCCAGCGGCTGCAGGGGTGTGAGAACTTTAACGATGTGATTAACGTGGCGGAACTTTTTGCGCCTAATATTGCGCCGGGGATCGCGGGCCGACTTTACGTCCTTGACCGGGAGCCGTGGCAGATGCGCTGCGTCGCGCAATGGCTTTCACCGGTTGGTGAAGAGACGAGCTTCCACCCTGACGAGTGCTGGGCCGTGCGTCGCGGGCAGAGCCACCCGCCGGTAAACGGTGAGCCGGATATCGCCTGCTATCATCTTCCGGCCCCCCAGGCGGATAGTTCGCTGTGCGTGCCGCTTATCGCCCAGGGCGAGGCCATTGGCCTGCTCTCCTTCCAGAATACCACGCCGGACAACGCCCCATCCCGCGCCTATCTGGAACTGATGGCCGAAGCGCTCGGTCTGGCGCTGGCCAACCAGCGTCTGCGCGACGCGTTGCTGGAAAAAGCCTTGTTCGACCCGCTCACCGGCCTGCGTAATCGTCATCATCTGGAAGATACCCTGCAAACCCAAACGGCACAGGCATTGCGCACCGGCGAGCCGTTAAGCTGCATGATGATTGACATCGATCACTTCAAGAGCATCAACGACCGCTTCGGCCATGAAGCGGGCGATCAGGTGATTAAAAGCGTGGCGTCAATTGTCCAGCGGGTTGCCCATGACAACGGACTCGCATTCCGCTACGGGGGCGAGGAGTTTCTGGTGCTGCTTCCCGGTGCCGATGAACCAGAGGCGCACGCCTGCGCGCAGAAGATTTACAATAGCGTGCATGAGCTGTCGATTCGCTACGGGCTGACCGAGATTGGGCCGGTGGATGTGTCGATTGGCATTGCCAGCTACCCGCAACATGCCCAGACTGACAACCTGCTGCGCGCTGCGGATGTGGCCTTGTACCGGGCGAAAGAGCTGGGCCGCGCGCGGATTGTGAGCTTTGGGATGCTGGAGGCGGGCTGACGCTTATTCTCGCGCCCTGACTTTCCCCGGTTCAGGCGCGCGTGATAGCCCAGAGCACCACAATCCCCAGGGCATTGCTCCGCTTTTCCACATAAAGGATGGTATCGGAATAAACGTTACCCTGCGGGTTACAGATGCGGATCTCCTTCTTTAATTCCGGCTCGTAGACTTCCGCACCCGAGCAACTGTGGCGGGTACTGGACTCATACCGGTAAGGGTTGCTCCAGGCCGAATAGTCCCCCTCCAGCAGCCAGGCCGTTGTAAAGACCACGAACATGGCAACCGGCAGGCTGCAAATAAAGAAGCCGAGGTAGATTTTCACCGCGTCAGCAAGGCGCTTACCTTTCAGTCTCCCCTTTCTGATGAAATAGACCATCGGCACCAGCGCCAGCAGCAACGCCCCACAGGCAAGGTACTGCTCCCCGCGGATCGAAAGGTATGTCACGCGGTAAATGTTGACTGACCAGACCACAAAACCCGATATCAGTGCTATCCCGCCCGCGATGAGAGGGATCCAAAAGGAAAAACGCGCTTTTTTCATGGTGGACTCGCCCTTATCATTCTTGCCGGGTCAGAAGGTCAATCATTGCCCGGGTGGCTGCTGACTGACGTCGGTGCGGAGCGAACAGCACGGAGAAAGGTCGCGACCGTCCCTGGAGTTGTGGCAACACCTCAACTAACTGGCCGCGCTGTATTCTGTCCTGGACGATAAATTCATAGCTTTGGCAGATCCCCATCCCCTGCTCCGCGAGCGAAACCACGCCGAGTACATCGTCTGATATTTCGATGGTTGACCCCGGCAACCAGTCAATATCGCGCCCTTCATCCCGAAATACCCAGGGGGCAATGCGACCGGTACGCGGCATGATAAACGGCAGGCACTGATGGCGCTGCAACTCCTCCAGCGTCTGAGGTTTCCCTCTTCGATGCAGATAGTCCGGGGAGGCGACCAGAAGCAATGCCGCGTCTTCCAGCTTTCGCCCCACAAGCCCACTGTCAGGCAACTGTCCCAGACGGATCGTCAGATCGAATCCCTCCGCGATCAGGTCAACGTTGCGATTGGTAATGTTCAATTCAATCTGAACGCGCGGGTATTGTTGGGTAAAGCATGCCAGCAGCGGCGGCAGGCGGTAGTGGGCATAGGTCGTCGGGACACTCATTTTCACGCGACCGGTCAGATCGCCCTCCTGACCGCGTCCATCGCGTTCGGCGTCATCAAGCAGAGAAAACGCGGAGCGCGCCTGCTCAACATAGACACGCCCGGCTTCAGTCGGCCCCACCCGGCGGGTCGTGCGCTGTAACAGCTGCCTTCCAAGACGCGCTTCCAGGCGGGTAACCGCGCGACTCAGTACCGAAGGTGTGGTTGAAAGGGCAACCGCTGCGGCAGTAAAAGAGCCGTGTTCAACAACAGCAATGAAGACTTCAACGTCTCCGAGGTAATCGAATTTACGGCTCATTTTGCTCTCTCTGGAACAAATCTTTTTCAATTTGGCTAATTTATCTCCCGTTGGGCGATGAGTAAAGTGGCCTGCATTCATCACCTGAACGTGCCACCGGAGACTTTCAATGTTCAACCGCCCCCTTATTCTGCCCGCCATCGCATTGGCGGCATTGTTTACTTTCCCGAGTGTAGTCAACGCGACGAATAACCCGCCTCTGGAGCGTTGGCGAAGCTACGCCGGCGTGAGCTGGGATGCCGCTCAAGACGGAAAGATACCGGCGACGTTTTCCGGTTCGGTCAATGCCCCTATTGCGGGTATCCACTTTGATGCAACGGACCGGGCCTTTGTCAGCACGCCCCGGCTGGTTTCAGCTGCGGCTCCCGCGACATTAAGCATTCTTGATACCACTGTGCAGTCTGGCCCTGCCCGCCTGACGGCGTTTCCCTCCCGCGAGGGGAATGCGGTAAACACCGATCCGGCTGAGAGCCTGCGCAACGTACTCGGTTTTTATGTTGACCGTAAAAACGGCTGGCTATGGGCGCTGGACATGGGGTTTGTTGCAGGCGAAACAGAATCCCCCGTGGGGGCGCAGAAACTGCTTGTACTGGATCTCCACTCTGGCCGCACCATCAAACGTATCGCCCTGGATGGCGTAGCGGACCGCAAGGCCAGCTTCCTTAATGATGTGGTGGTCGATGAGAACCGCCGTGTCGCCTTTATCTCCGACAGCGGCTCGCGGAGTGCGCCGGAAAACCGTGTGGGCGTGATTGTCGTGGACTTCGCCACCGGTAGGGCACGACGCGTACTCGATCGTCACCCTGCGCTGCAGATTGAACCTGGCGTTAACGTTGTCTCGCACGGGGCTGAAGTATGGCCGGGTAAACCATTGCTGATTGGCATCAATGGCATTGCACTTTCTCCCGATGCGAACACGCTGTACTGGACAGTGACAACCGGCACGCGTGCTTATGCGGTACCGACCGCAATACTCAGACAGCCAGCTTCAACCGATGTGCAAATCGCCGAAAAGATCCGCGATCTGGGCAGAGTGGGAGGCAACACCGACGGTATGGTGACAGATGAAAAAGGTAACCTCTACATTACCGATGTCACACGCAATGGTATCGTCAGATACGACCCTAAGACCCTTTCCATGTCGCTGATTGCGGCAAGCGAAGAGGTGCGCTGGCCAGACACGCCGGCAATCCGTCCGAACGGAGACCTTGTATTTACATCGAGTCGCCTCAGTGACCACTTCGCGGGAGCCGTTAAACCGGGAGAGGAACGCTATGATTTGTGGCGCTTGCATCTCGATGCTTTACAAAAATAAGGGCAAATAAACCAGGAGCCCAGCATATGGGGGCTCCTGATTTTACACGATCTTATTTCCTTAAAGGCTGAACGTGGTGTCTTCCCCCTGCTCAGGAAGAAGCGGTTAACATTGCGCTCCTGGATATTCCGTGAGCCGCATTTTACTTCACGCTTCACCGAAGTAACGCACGTTTGCACAACGTAGACTGGGCCTTCGTTAATCAGAGGATGATAAAATGAAAACCCAGCAGGTCGATTTTGCTTCTTTATATTTTGGTACACCGGTCGCCATTATCTCCAGCCAAAATCCTGACGGTTCAACCAACCTGAGTCCGGTCTCCTCGTGGTGGATCCTTGACCGGAATATCGTATTCGGGCTTGGCACCTCCGGAAAGTGTTATGAAAATATCACGGGCAACCCCGATATTGTTCTGAACATTCCGGACAGCAGGCTCTGGCCGAATATTGAAGCTATCGCAAATAAAACGGGAAAAGCATCCCCACCGGAATGGAAGAAAAAGATGGGATATGTTTTTGAACCGGATAAATTTAGCTGCGGAAATTTCCATAAAGAAAAGGCAGTAACGATTAACTCATTGAGAATTAAAGAGTGTCCTGTACAAATAGAGGCTCGGGTTTGCGGTATAGCGCCCCTGACAGGTTCACAGGGGAACCTGGTGTCCGTTGATGCCGCGATAACCTGCGTCCACGTTTCTGAGGCATTATTAATTCGTACTCAGAGAGGGGTGAAATTTAACATGGAGAAATGGAATCCCCTCTATTACCTGTTTCGCCACTATTTCTCGCTGGGTCACCGGCTCGGTCATAACTTCCGACACGATGAGTAAACCGGCCTTTTTGACAGCGGAAAGGTTTAAACTTTTCGTGATATTCTTTCTTTACGCCCCTTAGTTTCTATACTCGAGCCATATTCGCCACCGTATTAACACATGTCACGCGCAATACGTTGTGCATGACATGTGAAGATATTTTGTTCCGGAAAAACGTCTATGTCGAAACTGGATTTAAAATCCAAAAAAACCTGGGGCGCGCTGGCAGCGATCGCCGTTGTCGCCGGTACGCTGGCATCTGCTTTTGCATGGACGGAGGGCTGGCTTGGTTCACGCACGGTCAGCGAGGCACTGGTAGGTGAAACACCGAAACCCTTCCCGCCGGGTTTTCGCCGCGCGCATGGAAAAGGCATCTGCTTTACCGGCACCTTTACGCCAAACGGATCGACGGATTCTCTTTCAACCTCCCGCCTCTTCTCGCAGCAGGAAGTGCCCCTGGTGGGCCGGTTCTCTATTGGTACCGGCGATCCCCATGCCCCGGATAGTACAACCAAAACCCTGAGCATGGCGCTGATGCTGAAGACAGATGACAAGCAACAATGGCGGATGGCGATGAACAACGAGCCTTTCTTCGCCACGCACAGCCCGGAAGGTTTTCTGGCCTTGCGCAAAGCCACGGCTGTCGATGCAGCCACCGGCAAACCGGATCCACAGCGTCTCGCAGACTTTTTGAAAGCGTACCCGGAGGCGGAGAAATACCTTAAATGGGCGGCACAAACCCCGCGCCCGCCAGCTTCGCGGGCGCGACGTTTTACAGCATTAACGCCTTTTATCTTGTGAACGCGCAGGGAGATCGCCAGGCCGTTCGCTGGATGATGCGTCCGCACGAGCCTTTCCTTTCGATGAGCGCTGAACAACGACAGAAAGCCGATGACAACTTCCTGTTTGAAAACCTGCGTCAGCGTCTGGCGCAGAAGCCACTCTACTGGGATTACGTTTTGCAGCTCGCACAGCCGGGCGATCCGGTGGATGATCCTTCCCAGCCATGGCCTGAGGATCGCAAGCAGATGGTGGCCGGCACGCTGGAAGTGACGCGGGTCGAAGCTCAATCCACAGGCGCGTGCCGCGACGTTAACTTTGATCCTTCTGTCGTTCCTGCAGGCGTTGCGGTGTCTGATGATCCCATCTTAAACGCCCGCTCCGCAGCCTACTCCCACTCTTTCAGTCGCCGCGAGCGGGAAATCGGCTACGGCAAGGCCACTGAAGCCGTGCAAAAGCAGGAGGTAAAATGAGCCCGAATAAAAATATACGAGAGCACGCAACGCAGCATTTCAATATCCTGGCGCGAAGCCTGCACTGGCTGATGGCGGGGATGATCCTGGCGATGCTTTTCATCGGTGCCGCGATGATGACGTCGTTACATCACCGGATTTGGTTAATCGACCTGCACCGGCCGCTGGGTATCGCCATTTTACTGCTGGCAGTGGTGCGTCTGGTCAACCGGCTCCTTAGCCGGACGCCTCCACTACCTGCCGATTTGCCCGTCTGGTAGGTGCTTGCCGCAAAGGCATCACACTGGATGTTGTATGGGTTAATGCTGGCAATGCCACTGCTGGGCTGGGCGCAACTGTCGGCAGCGGGCCTGCCGATTGTGATGTTTGATGGCGTCAACCTGCCGGCGATTGTCCCGACCAGCCCAGCGCTGTATGCCTGGTGTCACGACGCCCATAGCCTTCTGGCAAAGTTGCTTTTTGCTGTGGTGCTGGTCCATCTCTCTGCCGCACTCGTTCATGCGTGGATCTACCGGGACGAAGTGTTTTCCAGCATGGCGAGAGGGGATAAGTCGGCGTCAGCCATCCAGGATGACCTGAAGTAAGTAAAGCGATGCGGGACAAGCACAATCGGAATGTTCGAGTCCTCACATATCATCGTCATCCTGAAGCTACAGACACAACCGGGACGCGTGTTTAATCTCCAGATTCGCGCCCCAAAAAGCCACGGACACCCCAAAATTGTCGTGGAAGTTAATATCAATCAGTTAAAGCGACTATTTTTTAAACAGAAGAGCATTTGTGCCCACAATTTTAGCTTTTATCAAAAAGTTAAGCGTCGCTCGAGTATCAAACCCTCTGTCATCCGCAACACCTAACTCATTGATTAAAATGAGTTTATCTCAACAAAAACGATAAAACCCCTTACTCCCCAACAAAATATATCAACTCGTGTGATATCTAAATTATAATTCTTATACTTATGTTAAAAAGGTGGAGGTCAAAATGCGATTAACCCTACTGCTGTTATGCTGTCTCGTACAAAGTGTAACCTGGGCTGGCGAGCTGCCAAAACCAGTTGGTAAACCCATTTTAACGATTTACGGTAATATAGAAAATACCAATGAAAATGGAAAAGCAGTGTTTGATCTCGCCAGCCTTGAAAAACTGGGTGTGGTGAGTTTTGAGACAACATCTCCCTGGTATAACGGTCGTACGAAGTTTGAGGGTGTTCCCATGAATAAACTCATGGATTATGTGGGTGCGAAGGGAACTAACGTTAATGTTATTGCGCTCAATGATTACTCTACCGTGATCCCTCTCAGCGACTTTAAAAAATACAACGCCATACTTGCCTTAAAGATCAATGGCGAATATATGCGCATTCGCGATAAAGGCCCATCGTTCATTGTATACCCCTATGACAGTCTTCCTGAGTTGAATAATCAAATTTATTACTCGCGTTCAGCATGGCAGGTTAGCAAAATTAAGATTGAGTAGTCGTTCAGGAGAACATAATGAACAGGATACTGGTTGGTATCATTTTTTCTCTTTTTATCACGACAGGATATATTGCATTCCTTGTTTACGATCGACAGCAGGAATTGCAAAAACTGACTCAATACACTGAGTCCTGGTCCGTGGCACAACTGGTATCAGAGTATTACCGTTTTGAATCATGGCTTGGTCTATACGCAACCGATACTGATGACGTTACGATAGACCAGGTCCGCATGCGTCTCGAAATTATGTTAAGCCAGAGCGATTTAATGAAAGGGGGAGATTTAGGTCGCTATATTGACAGCGATAAAGCGCATCAGGAGCTCGCTTTGCGCTTAGAGAAAATACTGGCCTATCTGGATAGCCATCTTGAAAAAATGAGCCACCCAGAGCTACAGGCATACCTGACAAATATGCACGATCTCGATGCGCCGCTGAGCCAGCTTTCTGCAACGGCACTGACGAAAGATATTAACACGGTTAATGAATCCAACCATAAAATACAGATACTTTATTATATTTATTCGGTACTTTCATTACTGCTGGTGATATTAAGCTTTATTCTTGGTTTCTTAATGATCTACCAGAATAAAAACATTCTCAAAGCGCACATGCAGGTTAAAAGCCTTGCTGACGAACTTCAGATATCAAAAGAAACGCTGCAAATTCAGAACTCGAAGCTGGAGTATGATGTTTATCATGACTCCCTCACCGGCATGAAAAACCGCCTCTTCTTCTGGGACGATCTCAACAAAATTAATCTTCAGGCAGATAAAAACCACATTCCCGTCACGGTGATGTTATTTGATTTAGACCGCTTCAAAGAGGTCAACGATACCTATGGCCATGATGCCGGAGATTTGCTGTTGAATCAGGTATCCAGACGCCTCACCTCAATGAGCAGCGCCACTGATACGTTTTACCGTTTGGGCGGAGACGAGTTTGCCCTGTTGTCCAGTGGACTCACTGAAGCAGCAGCGGTTTCGCGTGCCAAAGAAATCAGCGAACATATCAGCCAGCCCTATACGATTAACAACCAGCTGATAAAAATCGCCACCTGTGTGGGTATCGTGTTATCGGATAATGAACGGCGCTCTGATTATCTTTATAAATTTGCCGATCTGGCGCTCTACGAAGCCAAAAAAGAGGGTTCACAGCAGATTAAAGTCTTCCGTCAGTGGATGCTGCAAAAGTTGCAGGAAAGTAGAACCCTTGAACATGATATGGCACTGGCCATCGATAACCATGAATTCGTTGTTTATTACCAGCCTATTGTCGATTCATTCAGCAATGAAATTTACGGCTATGAAGCGCTTATTCGCTGGATACACCCGGTGAAGGGGCTACTATCACCCGATTACTTTATTTCCGTCGCGGAGAAAACGGGGATGATCAATCAGATCGGCAAAACCGTGCTGGAGCTTGCCTGCCGGGAAGCGGTTTCCTGGACGGTTCCGGCAAGGATCTCTGTGAACGTCTCACCCGTTCAGTTGGGCACGAAATCCTTTACGGCAATGGTACAGTCCATCCTGAAGGAGACAGGACTTCCGGCAAACCGTCTTGAATTAGAGGTTACGGAGTCATCGCTCTTCAGCGACAGCAACACGCCGCTCACTATTCTCAAAAAGCTGAGAACGCTGGGTGTAAGAATTTCAATCGATGATTTCGGTACGGGTTATTCGTCGCTCTCACGACTGAGTGAACTGAATTTTGATAAAATTAAAATCGACAAATCCTTCGTGAACCCGATATCCACGCAGGATGATGCCCTTAATATCGTTAAATTGATAACCGGCATGGCGAAGAGCCTCAATATGAGGGTCATTGCAGAAGGTGTTGAAACCGAAGCGCAGCTTGAACGTCTTCAGGCGCTTGGCTGCGATCTCGTCCAGGGATACCTGTTCGGAAAACCACAGCCTGAGATTGACAGGAAGATTAGATACGGTTGAAATGGTTGCGCGGCTTTTTCTGGCCTAAAACCCTTTAGTCGATTGATAATCAAAGGTTAAACAATGAAAAAAATAGCCCCGGCCTATACACCTGTTGATTTATCTCGCTGGGCCAGGAAGGAGCATTTTGAAGTTTTCCAGTCATTTGCTGAGTGTACCATTAACCAAACGGTTCTGATCGACATTACCGCGCTGCGAAAACATATCAAAGAAGTCGGCTGGAAGTTTTACCCGACGATTATTTCCCTCCTCTCTAAAATCATGAACCGGCATCCGGAATTCCGTATGGCCATGAAGGACAATGAGCTTGTTATATGGAATGAAATTCATCCCAGCTATACCATTTTCCACCCTGAAGCAGAGACCTTTTCGTCACTGTGGAGCCATTTCGACGGCAATATTCATCACTTCCAGAACACCTATGCAGAAGACGTTGCCCGCTATGGCAATAACCTTTCTTAATGGCCGAAGGAAGAGTCACGGGAAAATATCTTTTTCGTATCGTCTATTCCCTGGGTAACGTTTACGAACTTTACAATGAACATTGCGCACATGAAGAACTTCTTTTCCCCGATGTTCACGTTTGGAAAATACTACGAACAGGATGGAAAAGTGTTGTTGCCTATGGCGGTGCAGGTCCATCATTCCGTGTGCGATGGTTTCCACGTAGCAAGAATGTTTAATGAGCTGCAGGAGATGTGTGATGGGTTGCCGACGAACGTAACATATTAAAAAAGCCGTCGCGGTAACGGTCACAATAACGCGGTTACAGAAAGCTTTTCGAGTTGTTGAAACGCGAGCGGATAAAGAAAGAGTGCTATGGAACGCGGGGAGTGGCCCGTTGCGATACTTTTTTTACACCAAAATTTTAAATATCAATTATCCATCCGTTTTTTACCTTGCAAGTTTTCCAGAAACATAAGCAGCTCAAAGTTACTGGATAACTGATACTTATTCATCACTAAATGTTTTTGGGAATAAACCGTTTTATTGCTTATGCTTAACTCTCTTGCTATATCAGAGATTGCCTGGCCGCGAGACAGACGAGACATAATGCGCATCTGCTGAAGCGATAACACGTTACATTTATTAACGCAGCAACTTCTACACGCGTCAACTCCTGAGTATTTATAAGATTGATTCAATAAGCTTATAATTTTTCTTTGTAGGTCTTTCAAAGACAAATCTCGCCGGATAAATACAATATCGTGAGTACATGTTTTAATGACGCCTGGTGTTTCTTTTTCATGGTCGACAATACCGATGATAATGCTTTTTTTACGAAATTTTAACTCCGGAGTGCAGGTATAAAACTCCCCAGGCCCAAACCCAATAATGATAACATCTGCTTTACTGACGTTTTCAACATCAAATACCGGCAAGAAATCAACATCCCTCTGATAATAAGATAAAAACAACTCCGACAAAAATAATTTTAAGCTACTCATATAGAGAGTGTCATGATCTCTAATAAGAACATTAAGCATAATTAAACCCCGATATTTGTATAAAAAAAGCAGAAGATAAGCATTGAAATAAAGTAAAAAAGTGCTGAGGTATTGCCCGGATGACTGGGTCTATTGACAGGAGTGTCAAACAACAATAATAAGTGATATATTGCTTCTCATTTTATCTATCGATGAGTACAACCGAGAAGATAAAAAGAAGCCAGAGCTGCAATTCTGGGTTTTCTTTTTATCTTCATCGTTGCGTCTATAGGTCCGTAACGTGACTTTCTTTAACTGTCTACACTATCATATTTGTGACGTTACAGTATGAGCAGTCAACATTGCTCCATCTACGTTTGGCCCGTCAGTCAATGTCGACAATACCTAAAAAAGTCAGTTATATATTATTGAAACGTTAGCAATCGCGTTAACCTCACCAGGAGGTACATTGTTAGAGAGTCGGTAATAACGCGCTGTCATTGGATAATTACACTCTCCAGTTACACTACCAATGTTTGTCGATTTGCCAATTTCGACAGGGGTATTGTTCTTATCCAGTAACTGTATTCCAACCTGCCCCCCGTTATTTCTGAAGTATTTATAAAAACGCCATTTTCTGCATCCACCGTATCTCCGGTAAAACTCAGTGCGACGTTGGCTGGGGTTGTACAGTTAATAGAAATTGAAAACCCATTATCTCCCGCAGTTATACTTGATGCAAATACACTAGAAGGAACCGTTTCTAGCGTGATATTTATTAATATTAAATAAGTTATATACACCAGATAATTTGCAACGGAATTCCCTACAGATCTCATGCTGTATAATTCAATATTATATAAAGAGAAAGATTTGCCCTGACCCTCCAATACTTCGGGGGATAATTTATATATCATCAAAATTGTTTACAACAATTAATATGTACACTTTTAGACATTTGAAACATTGCTCTCTCTCCATTAATTAACACAACACGATGGCAGTAATGTTTTCATTAGCAACGTAAGGACATACTCATCAAGGGGTGTTTTTCTGACGCCACCTTTTACGCCTGACGTAAGAAGTTCGGTGGCATTGAAGTGTTCTACAAACGGGCCCGGCGCCACAGTCACCTCGGCGGCGTCAGTCCGGAGGCCTTCGAACAGGCCTCATCGTGAGGACAGAATTTGTCTACGGGCGTGGGGTCAGTCCACTTTTGGTATGCTGGCAGGGGCTATCCTTGTAACAGATGGCATTAACGGTCTGTCAAAAGAAATGATTCCTGGAATATATGGGAAACAATACAAAACAGAGGGCTTTGTGGCTGATGGCACTATGGAAGCGGCCCAGTTTATGGGTTTCAAGCCTGAAACAGGACTTGCGATTTATAACGCTATTACGTTAACTGCAAGTGTATATAGCATATTTGGATTAGCCAGAAGACCCGAGGCATGGAGGCTATTTAAATGGATGCCCCGTGATTTCTATCGCAAGGTCGACACGATGAGCCGTCCCAAATTAACAATGAAAATAGTAGGTTATGGACTTAAGGCTAAAGTAATATTTGACCTGATTTCTACTGACACATCGAACTATTAGCCTCTGAATTTTCTCCAGAACCGCCAGGATTTGTAAGAAAGGACTGGAGGCTGAATAAATGCAACGATGACTATTGCGATCAGAATTGATATCCCACCACCCACGACGGTTTCTTTCGCAATAAACAACACTAAAAGGATAAAAACCATCAAACATGCCGATGTTATCCATAAAACACCCCTGAATCGATTAGCCAGATCCTGAATCGCTTCCCCCATGGTTCCGCCGTAGCTTTCAACGTTGTTTTTTATCTTCTGCAAATCTGATGGTGTAAATCCTGAACGTAACAACGCCTCATCAGTCACTTTCATATCGTATCGTCCTTTATCACTCAGAAATTGTTTCTCAATCACTGATTGTGCCAGCAATCATACTGATGAACTTTATAGCAATCCAGCCGAAACTTTTCGGCAGACTCTATCCTCTTTCTTGTCGTCTGGGTGGTGCCAAGGCATTTCGACAATTTAAGGTTAACGATCCATGATGTTTGTACAATTTATTAGATTTCTAGCAATACAAACCATTTAGCTCCATGATCGGTAGGTTAAAACATGTTGATAGCCGCTCGCGCCAACTCTTACCAACATTACGACTGTTTATTTTCTGCAACGTCATCTCGACGTGTAGAATTATTGAGCGCCGCACGAAGCGCGGAACGTATCGCTAAGTGTTCAGGTGATGTGTTTAGAGAGTCCGGTAACTCTTTCAGCTTCAAGGGATGGTATAATTTCTAATGCTGTTCGGGCTTGCGCCTGGTAACTACCCGCCAGTACGTTGAACAATCCTTGAGCTGATACAACGCAAAGGCGTTTACCAGGTGTTATCAAGGATGATAATTGAAGATGCAATCCGTTAGAAACTTTACGCTAAGCGATTGATTTTCTTAGATGGTGCCGATAATAGGAGTCGAACCTACGACCTTCGCATTACGAATGCGCTGCTCTACCAACTGAGCTATATCGGCCCTGAGAGGCCGGTTACGAGCGTAACCACGGGGCAAAAGGTTAGATCTATCCGGGTGATGCGTCAATGCCCTTTTGAATCAAACGGCTACTTTTGCATCACCCGTGATTATTTACGCACGAATCGTATCGTCGCCGAAGCCGATCCACTTGTACGTGGTCAGCGCTTCCAGTCCCATCGGGCCGCGCGCGTGCAGTTTCTGCGTGCTGACCGCCACCTCTGCGCCGAGGCCGAACTGACCGCCGTCGGTGAAGCGGGTGGAGGCATTCACATATACCGCTGAAGAATCCACTTCGTTCACGAAGCGATCGGCATTGCGCAGGGTGCGCGTCAGGATCGCGTCAGAATGCTGCGTGCCGTGTTCACGGATGTGCGCAATGGCGTCGTCGAGATCGGCAACGATTTTCACGTTCAGATCCAGTGACAGGAACTCGTCGTCGTACTGCTCCGCTTTTACGGGAACAACGTTAGCCGGGCCATTCTGAAGCAGTGCGAGCGCGCTGGCGTCAGCATGCAGCGTTACGCCACTCTCCGCCATCTGTTTGCTCAGGGCCGGCAGGAAGGTGTTCGCAATCTCCTGATGCACCAGCAGCGTTTCTACGGTGTTACAGGTGCTTGGACGCTGGGTTTTCGCGTTAACGATTATCTTCAGCGCCGGTTCAATCTCAGCGCTGTCGTCGACAACGATATGACACACGCCGATACCGCCGGTGATCACCGGAATCGTCGACTGCTCGCGGCACAGCTTGTGCAGGCCCGCGCCGCCGCGTGGGATGAGCATGTCGATGTATTTGTCCATGCGCAGCATTTCGTTGACCAGCGCGCGGTCCGGGCTCTCGATCGCCTGTACGGCACCCGCCGGTAAGCCACACTCTTCCAGAGCCTGCTGAATGACTTTCACCGTGGCGGCGTTGGTGCGCCATGTCTCTTTCCCACCGCGCAGAATAGCGGCGTTACCGGTTTTGAGGCACAGGGAGGCAACATCCACCGTCACGTTTGGACGAGCTTCATAAATGACGCCGATGACGCCGAGCGGCACGCGGCGGCGCTCCAGGCGTAAACCGCTGTCGAGCAGCCCGCCGTCGATCACCTGCCCGACCGGGTCGGCCAGATTGCAGACCTGGCGGACATCGTCGGCGATGCCTTTCAGGCGTGCCGGCTTCAGCGCCAGGCGGTCGAGCATCGCTTCGCTCAAGCCGTTACGACGCGCTTCCAGCAGATCCTGCTCGTTGGCGAGCAAAATTTCCTGAGACTGGGATTCCAGATAATCAGCGATTTTTTCCAGCACGCGGTTTTTCTCGCGGCTGGAAAGGAGCGCCAGTTTGTAAGAGGCAGCCTTCGCGGCAGCGCCCATTTGTTCCAGCATGTTCTGGCTCCTTAACGAATAATCATGTCATCGCGATGCACGGCAACCGGACCATATTCATAGCCCAGAATGGCGTCGATCTGCTGCGAGTGGTGACCCGCGATGCGGCGCAGGGCATCGCTGTTATAGCGGCTTACGCCGTGGGCGATGTCGCGGCCTTCGAGGTTACGGATACGGATCACTTCACCACGGGAGAAGTTGCCTGTCACGCTTTTAATTCCTTTAGGAAGCAATGAACTTCCTCGTTCCAGAATCGCGGCGGTTGCCCCTTCATCGACGACGAGTTCGCCAGCAGGAGGCGCGCCAAATATCCAGCGCTTGCGGTTTTCCAGCGGGGATTCCTGGGCGTGGAAGCGGGTGCCGACGGAGATGCCTTCCATTACGTCGCCAATCACGCCGGGGCGGCTGCCCGCTGCAATGATGGTGTCGATACCGGCGCGGCACGCGACGTCAGCGGCCTGCAGCTTGGTCCCCATACCGCCCGTTCCGAGGCCTGAAACGCTGTCACCGGCGATGGCGCGCAGCGCATCGTCGATTCCTTGAACGTCAGTAATCAGCTCGGCTTCCGGGTTGGAGCGCGGATCGGCGGTGAACAGCCCCTGCTGATCGGTCAGCAGCAGTAATTTATCGGCACCGGCCAGAATCGCGGCCAGCGCCGAGAGGTTATCGTTATCACCCACTTTGATTTCAGCGGTAGCAACGGCATCGTTCTCGTTAATGACCGGAACAATATTGTTGTCCAGCAGCGCGCGCAGGGTATCGCGGGCGTTCAGGAAGCGCTCTCTGTCTTCCATATCCGCACGCGTCAGCAGCATCTGCCCGACGTGAATGCCATAGATGGAGAACAACTGTTCCCAGAGTTGAATGAGTCGGCTTTGCCCCACGGCGGCCAGCAGCTGCTTGGAAGCGATCGTCGCGGGAAGTTCGGGGTAACCCAGGTGTTCACGCCCGGCGGCAATCGCCCCGGAGGTCACAATCACAATACGATGCCCTGCGGCATGCAGCTGAGCGCACTGACGTACAAGCTCAACAATGTGGGCGCGATTTAGGCGGCGCGATCCGCCTGTTAAAACACTGGTACCGAGTTTTACCACCAGCGTCTGGCTGTCACTCATGATTCTCTGCCGTTCAACGATAAGGGAAAGTAATGTCGAACGAACGTTTTAGCAGGAGTCAGCCCCGTTGCCAACTGCCTTAGCACATCGCGAAACACTTTGTTGCGCGGGATCAGGAAGCGTAGCGGGGGAATTTGACACTTTTATTACCGAAATAATAAATCACAGTTTTTTAAAATTATTCTTAGTTTGTCATAAAAGTTTCATTCCAGAACGATAAAACCCTTCCTGTTTTTTCACGGGACTTAGGCATGAGCTTATCGTCCAGCGAATTTTTTAGCGCGTTTATAAGACAGGATCGAAAATGAAAAAGAGCACTCTGGCATTAATGGTTACGGGCGTAGTGGCTTCTGCATCCGTTCACGCAGCTGAAGTTTATAATAAAAATGGTAATAAGCTGGACGTGTACGGCAAAGTGAAAGCCATGCACTACATCAGCGATGATGCCACCAAAGATGGCGATCAGACTTACGTTCGTTTCGGTTTTAAAGGCGAAACGCAGATTAACGATCAGCTGACGGGCTATGGCCGTTGGGAATCTGAATTTGCAGGTAACAAAGCTGAGAGCGACTCCTCTCAGAAGACGCGTCTGGCGTTTGCTGGTCTTAAGCTGAAAAACTTTGGTTCACTGGATTACGGCCGTAACCTGGGTGCCCTGTATGACGTCGAAGCATGGACCGATATGTTCCCTGAATTCGGCGGTGACTCTTCCGCACAAACCGATAACTTCATGACCAAGCGTGCTACCGGCCTGGCGACCTACCGCAATACCGACTTCTTCGGCGCGGTTGACGGTCTGGACATGACGCTGCAGTACCAGGGCAAAAACGAAAACCGTGACGCCAAGAAACAGAACGGCGACGGTTTTGGTACCTCTCTGACCTATGACTTCGGTGGCAGCGATTTCGCCGTCAGCGGCGCCTACACCAACTCTGACCGCACCAATGCTCAGAACCTGCTGGCACGTGGCCAGGGCCAGAAAGCAGAAGCCTGGGCAACCGGTCTGAAATATGATGCGAACGATATTTATCTGGCTGCGATGTATTCTGAAACCCGCAATATGACGCCAATTTCCGGTGGGTTTGCTAATAAAGCGCAGAACTTTGAAGTGGTCGCACAATATCAGTTCGACTTCGGTCTGCGCCCGTCCCTGGGCTATGTCCAGTCTAAAGGCAAAGATATTGAAGGTATTGGCGACGAAGATCTGGTGAAATATATTGACGTTGGCGCGACCTATTACTTCAACAAAAATATGTCCGCGTTTGTTGATTATAAAATCAACCAGATTGACGACAAAAATAAACTGGGCGTGAGCAGCGATGACATCGTTGCACTGGGTATGACCTACCAGTTCTGATGATGTGAAATAAAAAAACCGGCTTGATGCCGGTTTTTTATTGTCGGGGATTCATGCTGTCTGGTGCCCTCACCCCGGCCCTCTACCACCGGGAGAGGGAGAATTTGTAGGCCGGGTAAGGCGAAGCCGTCACCCGGCGCTGTGACACCATCAGGCAGTCAGCTTCACCGCTTCGCTGGAAAAGTCATCCGCGGGTTCGAACTTGAGATCCAGGGTAGCCAGCAGCGCGCGTGCCTTATCGTGAAACTCTTTTAGCGTATATTCCAGGCGGTCAATCACTTCCTGATCTTTAATCGTGGTCGCCTGCCAGTTGCCGTCTTTATTAAACAGGCCAAACTGGTAGCTATACGTAAAGCGTTTTTCCTCTGCTTCCATTTCCATCCACCAGCCCCAGAATTCACGTTTTTCGGGTGCAGGCTTCACGTTGACGCATACAGCCAGGCAGTCGAAAAAAAAGCGATTCTCTTCACACTGCTCTTCTCGAATATACGGGCCGAGAGCCATAAACTTCTTAATCAGTCTACTTTTCGGGTGTCCACTCGGTAACGTCATTGCGATCTCCTTTTGTGAAGCCACTGTTTTACCAAACCAGCGAAATTTAGCAATCTATTAACACAATCTCTGAGCGATCCAGCGCGTAATCTCTTTCAGTGATTTGTCAAAATTCTGATAGACCGGGCTGAACGGCACCTCAAGCAATTTGCCATCCGCAGATGACGAAGTGATTAATCGCGACTCTTCTTCCGGGCTGAACGGATCGTTTTTCCAGAACCCAGACAGCATCGGCGTTGGGCAGCGACGTCCCAGCAACCCCTGCGTTTTTAACGAGTAACGATTAAGCTCAACGCGCAGCGCTTCGTCTGATGCATCATGCATGCCAAGGCGGCTGGCCAGCACATCAAGGTACATTTCAGGTACGCTCCCCTGGCGTGCGGGATCGCTGAGCAGAGCGTGTACGACCGGGCCGAGGCAGGCGACGGCTTTCAGACGAGAAGATTCAAGGTAAGCCAGACGCACCGCGACGTTCGCGCCGAAACGGAAGCCGAAAGCCGCCACGCGGGTGTGGTCAACCCACGGAATGTTTTCCAGCGCTTTGAGCGCATGCTGGTGCAGCAGGCTCGAATCCTGAGTCAGTTTCCATTTAGATGAAAAACCAATTGAAGGCATATCAAGCGTCAGCATCGCGATCCCTTTTGGTGCGAAGTAGCGCTCATACAGGCTGTAATAATCAATTTGCAGCGAATCCAGCCCGCCGCACATGAGGACGGTCGGGAACGGGCCGTCGCCTTCCGGCATATGCAGGAACCCGGTGACGGGTGCGCCACCTGGAATGCTGAACTCAAGCTCGCGCATTTGGCCCGGCAAACGCTGCGCCGCCTCTTCATAAGCACGGTTCGCCAGCGCCTGGGCCTGCTCCGCCAGCTCATCACCTTTCAGATGCGGATACGCGGCGATGGCGTAGAGATTGGCCGCATGCAGCCAGTGCTTGCCGCTGCGCGTGGCGTCCTCTTCCTGGCTGGCTTTTTGCTGCCAGAGCATCGCCTGTTTAGACCACTCGTAGATCCAGTTTCCGCCACGGTAGCCCACCACCGTATCGTAAAGCTCGCTGTCGGTCCGTTCAGATTCACTCATCACGATACGTGCCTGCACATCAAGGATTTCACGGGGGTCAATACCGCGCCAGATCCACATCAGGCGGTTAATCATGCGATACCAGTGAGGCACATTTTTACCGTCTAACGCGGACTGGACGGCAGGCTGGGTACCCGGATTGAAGCGACGCACCAGCGTCGACGTTTCAGGGTGTTTGAAACGGGGTTTGAAGAGAGTCTCAGTGAGATTCGCCTGCGTCATTGCGTTGCCTCCATGAATACGTCATATGAAGACTATTGTAACGCGTGGCAGGCCAAAAAGAACAACGCCCGACATAGCCGGGCGTGTAAAGTTACGTACTGGTATTAACGGCCTGAAATAGGCGGTACGAAGACCACGCCCATATCCCATGGCTGTTCAATCCAGGTATCCTGCGGGATATCAATCACGTAATCGTCAACCAGCGGGCGGCCAGCAGGTTTCGCGAAGATAGTGACGAAATGTGCTTTCGGATACATTTCGCGGATAGCGACCGCAGTACCGCCGGTATCTACCAGGTCATCAATAACGATGAAACCTTCGCCGTCGCCTTCCGCACGTTTCAGCACGGTCAGCTCACGCTGGTTGTCATGGTCATAGCTGGAGATGCAAACGGTATCGACATGACGAATACCCAGCTCACGTGCCAGCAGCGCCCCCGGTACCAGACCGCCACGGCTGACGGCAATAATGCCTTTCCACTGTTCGGAAGGCATCAGACGCGCAGCCAGTTTGCGTGCGTGAATCTGCAACATGTCCCAGGTGACGACGTATTTTTCGCTCATGTGAAGTGTCCCAGCCTGTTTTTATACGGCTTAAAAAGTGTTCGAGGGGGAAATAGGTTGCGCGAGATTATAGAGATCTGACGCACTAAAAACCAGTGTTTAGCGCCCTCTGCCTGAGTTTTTACATGCTTTATGCTACCAGCCAGCAGAGAAAGTGGTATTCTCAGTTTCATCTCGCAAGCCTGACTTGTGGTAACTATTAACCTGCTAACCCTGTGACCTGCAACCCTGTTTGCAGCGCCTCGACAAGGAGACTTATCGTGTCTGAACTGTCTCAATTATCTCCGCAGCCGCTGTGGGATATTTTTGCGAAAATCTGCTCCATTCCACACCCTTCCTACCACGAAGAACAGCTTGCCGAACATATTATGGGCTGGGCGAAGGAAAAAGGTCTGCATGCTGAACGTGACCAGGTTGGCAACATTCTGATCCGCAAACCTGCTACCGCAGGGATGGAAAACCGTAAACCGGTTGTGCTGCAGGCACACCTGGACATGGTGCCACAGAAGAACAACGACACCGTTCACGACTTCACCAAAGACCCGATTCAACCGTACATCGACGGCGACTGGGTGAAAGCACGCGGCACCACGCTTGGCGCGGATAACGGCATCGGTATGGCCTCTGCGCTGGCCGTGCTGGCCGACAACAGCGTTGAGCACGGTCCGCTGGAAGTGCTGCTGACCATGACCGAAGAAGCGGGCATGGACGGCGCGTTCGGTCTGCAGGCGAACTGGCTGCAGGCGGACATCCTGATCAACACCGATTCCGAAGAAGAAGGCGAGATCTACATGGGCTGCGCGGGCGGGATTGATTTCATCTCTACGCTGCCGCTGTCGCGCGAAGCGATTCCTGCTGGCTTCCAGACCTTCAAGCTGACGCTGAAAGGGCTGAAAGGCGGCCACTCCGGCGGCGATATTCACCTGGGTCTGGGTAACGCCAACAAGCTGCTGGCGCGCTTCCTGGCAGGCCATGCGGCCGAGCTGGATTTGCGTCTGGTGGACTTCAACGGCGGCACCCTGCGTAACGCGATTCCGCGCGAAGCGTTCGCCACCGTAGCGGTTCCCGCGGCAAAAGCGGACGAGCTGAAAAAACTCTCCAGCGTATACCTGGATATCCTGAAAAACGAACTGTCGGCGAAAGAGAAAAACCTGACCGTAGTGCTGGAATCTGTATCTACAGATAAAGCCGCGCTGACCGCGCAGTCTCGTGACACTTTCGTTCAGCTGCTGAACGCGACGCCAAACGGCGTGATCCGCAACTCTGACGTGGCGAAAGGCGTGGTGGAAACCTCACTGAACGTGGGCGTGGTGACCATGAGCGACGACAGCGCGGAAATCATCTGCCTGATCCGCTCTCTGATCGACAGCGGTAAAGAGTACGTGGTGAGCATGCTTGAATCTCTGGGCACGCTGGCGGGCGCGAAAACGTCTGCAAAAGGCAGCTACCCGGGCTGGCAGCCGGATGCAAGTTCTCCGGTGATGGCGCTGGTGCGTGAAACCTATCAGCGTCTGTTCAACAGCACGCCGAACATTCAGGTGATCCACGCCGGTCTGGAATGTGGTCTGTTCAAGAAACCGTATCCGGACATGGACATGGTGTCCATCGGGCCAACCATTACCGGTCCGCACTCGCCGGATGAGCAGGTTCATATCGAAAGCGTCGGTCACTACTGGACGCTGCTGACTGAACTGCTGAAAGCGATCCCTGTTAAGTAATACCCTCACCCCAGCCCTCTCCCAAAAGGAGAGGGTGAAAAACGTAGGCCCGGTAAGCATAGCGCACCGGGCTTTTTTACAATCCCAAAACCAGCTGTCGCTCTAACTGCGGATCCAGCAGCGTGACGTGCAATCCCACCAGCCTCACCCCTCGCCCGCCCCGACGCTCTTCCCATGCCTTTTTCGCCGTCGCAATGAGATCGTCCTTATTCAGACGCGGCCAGACGTGTTCCTGCGTGGTCTGCTGGAAGTCGTTGAATTTTAATTTGATACCCTGACGGGCAATCAGCAGGTCCGGCTTCACCTTGCTTAAGCGTCGTTCCAGCTCCGGGTAAAGCTGTTCCGTGATAATGGTTTCGCATTCGGACCAGTCATGAATATCTTCACTGAGGGTGCGCTCAACGCCGACGGATTTTCGTAGCCGTTCGCTGTTCACATCGCGATCGTCAATCCCCTGGCTACGCTCCCACAGCACGCGGCCAAACTTTCCAAAGCGCTTGAGCAGCATGGCGAGATCGCTTCGCTGCACATCTTCGCAGGTCCGTAGCCCCATGCTTTCCAGCTTTGCGGCGGAGACTTTTCCTACCCCAGGTATTTTGCCAAGCGGCAGCGTTTTCAAAAACGCCGGCACCTCGTCAGGCGTGATGACGTACTGACCGTTGGGCTTATTTAAATCGGAGGCAATTTTGGCAAGGAATTTAACAGGCGCGACGCCCGCCGAAGCCGTCAGATTCAGCTCGTTGAAAATCGTCTGGCGGATCTCCTGCGCCATCAGTGTGGCGGAGCCGTGGCAGTGCACGCTGTCGGTCACATCCAGATAGGCTTCGTCCAGCGACAGCGGCTCTATCAAAGAAGTATAGCGGGAGAAGATTTCCCGAATATGAAGGGAAGCCTCTTTATAGGCTTCAAACCGGCCGGGCAGAAGCGTGAGATGAGGGCAGAGCTTTAAGGCCATCGCCGTTGGCATCGCGCTGCGCACGCCAAATTTGCGCGCAGGATAGTTGGCGGTGCTGATGACACCACGCTGAACGCGGCTGCCGCCAATGGCGATGGGAATATCCCGCAGCGCCGGGTTGTCACGCATCTCCACTGCGGCAAAAAAGCAGTCCATATCGACATGGATTATTTTGCGCATAGTAAGCCCTCACTCATCACTGGATAAGTATACAGTAAACAAATGAGGATTGAGAAGCAGATGTAAGAATGCCGGGTGGCGGATTTGCCTTACCCGGCCTACAAAAAAATTAAATAATGCGCTGCTGTTCGCGGGCCATCCTTTTCTTCCGCGCATCGCACGGTTCCGGGCAGTCGCAAACCTTTTCCATCCCAATAGAGGAAATACCGCCGCAGCTGCCCTGAATGCTTTTCCGCTTAACGATCCAGCCTAACGACATGCCGAAGATGACAAGCACAAACACCACAAAGGTTGCCAGAAACGTCAGCATCATCAGCCTCCAAAGTCATCGAGCAAGATGTTCTCATCTTCGACACCGAGATCTTTCAGCATCTTAATCACGGCGGCGTTCATCATCGGCGGACCACACATGTAGAACTCGCAGTCCTCAGGCGCCGGGTGCTGTTTGAGGTAGTTTTCATACAGCACGTTGTGGATGAACCCCGTATAGCCCGTCCAGTTATCTTCCGGCTGCGGATCGGAAAGCGCCACATGGAAGGTGAAGTTCGGGTTTTCACGCGCCAGCTGTTCAAACTCATCTTCATAGAACATCTCGCGCAGCGAGCGCGCTCCGTACCAGAAGCTGATCTTACGCTGGCTACCCAGCCGCTTGAGCTGGTCAAAGATGTGCGAGCGCATCGGGGCCATACCGGCACCGCCGCCGATAAACACCATTTCCGCGTCGGTATCTTTCGCGAAGAATTCCCCGAACGGGCCGGAGATCGTCACCTTATCGCCAGGTTTCAGGGACCAGATGTATGAAGACATGACGCCCGGCGGTGCATCCGGCACATTCGGTGGCGGCGTGGCGATACGCACGTTGAGCATGATGATGCCCTTCTCTTCCGGGTAGTTGGCCATCGAGTAGGCGCGCAGCGTCGGCTCTTTCACCTCAGATACAAAGCGGAAGAGATTGAATTTGTCCCAGTCGGCGCGGTACTCATGCGGCACGTCAAAGTCCGCATAGGCCACAGCGTGCTCCGGGCACTCAATCTGAATGTATCCTCCGGCGCGGAACGGGACATGCTCGCCTTCCGGCACCCGCAGCTTCAGCTCTTTAATAAAGGTGGCTTTGTTATCATTAGAGATAACCTCGCACTCCCATTTTTTGACGCCGAAGATCTCTTCCGGCAGCTCAATCTTCATGTTCTGGCGCACCGCGACCTGGCAGGCCAGACGACAGCCCTCTTTTGCCTCACGCTTTGTGATATGCGCCAGCTCGGTTGGCAGAATATCGCCACCGCCCTCTTTTACCGTCACGCGGCACTGCCCACAGGAACCGCCGCCGCCGCAGGCTGAGGAGACAAAAATGCCGTTACCGGAGAGCGTGTTGAGCAGCTTGTCTCCCGCCGGCGTGCGGATCTGATTCTGCGGCTCGTCGTTAATATCAATGACCACATCGCCGGAATTCACCAGCTTCGCGCGCGCCGCCAGAATAAGCCCTGACAGCACCAGTACAATCAGCGTGAACATCACCACGCCAAGGATAATTTCCATCTGTTTGCCCTTACAGCTGCACACCGGAGAAGGACATAAAGCCCAGCGCCATCAGCCCGGTGGTGATAAAGGTGATCCCCAGGCCACGCAGACCCGCAGGCACGTTGGCATATTTCATTTTCTCGCGGATCCCCGCCATGGTGACAATCGCCAGCATCCAGCCGATGCCGGAACCAAAACCGTACACTACGGATTCGCTGAAGTTGTAATCACGCTGCACCATAAACGAGACGCCGCCAAAGATGGCGCAGTTCACCGCGATCAGCGGCAGGAAGATCCCCAGCGCGTTGTAGAGCGACGGGAAATACTTATCGAGGATCATCTCGAGGATTTGCACCAGCGCCGCGATCACCCCGATAAAGGTGATGAAGTTCAGGAAGCTGAGATCAACCCCTTCCACCAGCGCGCCGTCCCGCAGCACAAAGTTGTACACCAGATTGTTGATCGGTACAGATAAGCCGAGCACCACGGTGACCGCGATACCGAGACCAAATGCCGTCGACACTTTTTTGGAAACTGCAAGGAACGTACACATGCCGAGGAAAAACGCGAGCGCCATGTTTTCAACAAACACCGCCCGCACAAACAAACTCAGGTAATGAGCCATCGTCGGTTACTCCTTTTCCTGCTGTTCTGGCTTCAGCGTACGAATCAGCCAGATCAACAAACCGATAATGAAAAACGCGCTAGGGGCCAGCAGGAACAGGCCGTTTGGCAGATACCAGCCGCCGTTCTGCACCGTGTCCAGCACCGTGATGCCAAACAGCTTGCCGCTGCCAATCAGCTCGCGCAGGAACCCCACGGTCAGCAGGATCACGCCGTAGCCAAGGCCGTTGCCGATGCCGTCCATAAAGCTCGCCAGCGGCGGCATTTTCATGGCGTAGGCTTCCGCACGCCCCATGACGATACAGTTGGTGATAATCAGCCCGACAAACACCGAGAGCTGTTTGGAGGTTTCATAGGCGAAGGCGCGCAGCAGCTGATCGACCACGATCACCAGCGAGGCGATGATCGCCATCTGCACGATGATCCTCACGCTGTTGGGGATGTGGTGGCGGATCATCGAGATAAACATGCTGGAGAACGCCGTGACCAGCGTGACCGCCAGCGTCATCACAACCGCCGTTTCCAGCTTGGTCGTCACCGCCAGAGCCGAACAGACACCCAGAACCTGGAGCGTGATCGGGTTATTGGCGAGCAGTGGGCCAATGAGCACCTTTTTAACTTCTTTCAGTTCACCGGTATCAGCCATTGTTCAGCGCTCCTTCACGTACGTTTTTCAGGAAAGGACCAAAGCCCAGCTCGCCCATCCAGAAATCAAAACTGTGCTGCACGCCTTTTGAGGTGAGCGTGGCGCCGGAAAGCCCGTCAACGGCGTAGTCGTCACCGGGACGTGCCGCCCCTTTCATCACCTTCAGCGCAGGCAGGCCGTTATCGTCGAGCACTTTCTTGCCGACAAACTGTGCCCGCCAGTTAGGGTTTTCAACTTCGCCACCCAGCCCCGGCGTTTCGCCCTGGTCGTAATACGTAATGCCTTTGACCGTGCGCCCATCGGTATCAAGGGCCACAAAGGCATACATCATTGACCACAGACCGTTACCGTAAACAGGCAGTACCACTTCCTGAATACGTTTTTGGGGGTCGCGAACCAGATAGATTTCGGCCAGGTTGCTGCGACGCTTAATCCCGGCGGGATCTTGCGATGCCTCCAGGGTCAGGCTCATCTGCGGATCTTTAAGCGCCAGCGCCTGGTTGAATTTTGCCGGGTCTTTATCCAGCAGTTCACCCGTTTTTAAATCTACCAGACGCGCTGAAATACGTTCAGCAAAGACGGCCGAAACGTCATCTGCGCTCATTCCTTCCTGCATCAGCCCGGCGACGGCCAGAATGTTGCGCTGTTTATCCAGCGCACGTTGCTCCTGCTGCAGAGGTTTTAACCCCACGGCAGAACCGGCCACGACAATAGAACAGACCAGACAGAGCACCAGCACCACCAGCAGCGTTTTGCTGATGCTGTCGTTATTTTTAACTTCAGCCACGCGCCTTCCTCCGCTTAATGTTGGCCCGCACCACCAGGTAATCGAAGAGTGGCGCAAACAGGTTGGCAAACAGAATGGCCAACATCATCCCTTCCGGATACGCCGGGTTGACCACGCGGATCAGAACACACATCGCGCCAATGAGCACGCCATAGCTCCATTTACCTTTGTCTGTAAACGAGGCAGAGACGGGGTCCGTCGCCATGAACATCATGCCGAACGCGAAGCCACCCAGCACCAGATGCCAGTACCACGGCATGGAGAACATCGGATTGGTGGTCGAACCGATAACGTTGAACAGGGTGGCGGTCAGCACCATACCGATCATTACGCCCGCAACGATCCGCCAGGAGGCCACGCGACCAAAAAGAATGATCGCGCCGCCAAGCAAAATCATCAGCGTAGAGACTTCTCCGATGGAGCCCGGAATGTTGCCAATAAAGGCATCAAACCAGGTGACTGGCTGACCCGTCGCGTTGTTAACCAGCGTTTCGCCGCCGTGTGCCGCCCACTGTGAAAGCGGCGTCGCGCCGGAAAAACCGTCCGCCGCCGTCCACACCAGGTCGCCCGAGATTTGCGCCGGATAAGCAAAGAACAGAAACGCGCGTCCCGCCAGCGCCGGGTTGAGGAAGTTCCGCCCGGTGCCGCCGAAGATCTCTTTAGCAATCACCACGCCGAAGCTGATGCCAAGCGCCGCCTGCCAGAGCGGTAGCGTCGGGGGAACAATCAGGGCAAACAAAATAGAGGTCACGAAGAAGCCTTCGTTGATCTCATGTTTACGGATAATGGCAAACAGCACTTCCCAGAAGCCGCCCACGACAAATACCGTGATGTAAATCGGCAGGAAGAAAACCGCGCCCAGCGTCATCATGCTCAGCCAGCCCGCATCTGCGGCAAAGCTCACCCCTAACGACTGGGCCAGACGGTAGTGCCAGTCGGACTGGATCACCTGCGCCAGCTGCTGTGCATCGTACATGTGGTGCAGCGCCGGAATGGTCTGCAGGCCGACGTTGTACATTCCCCAGAACATCGCGGGGAAGACCGCAAACCACACCAGGATCATCATGCGTTTCAGGTCGATGGCATCGCGAACGTGCGCCGCCCCTTTCGTCACCAGCCCGGGAGTGTAGAAAATGGTTGTCGTTGCTTCATACAGCGGGTAGTACTTTTTGAGCTTCCCTTCGGTAAAGTGCGGCTCAATTTTTTCAAAGAGGTGTTTTAAGCCCATCGGTTATCCTTCCTGCTCAATGCGGGTTAACACCTCGCGCAATACCGGTCCATATTCGTATTTGCCCGGACAGACATAGGTACAGAGCGCCAGATCTTCTTCGTCAAGCTCCAGACAGCCCAGCGCCTGCGCGCCGTCGGTATCACCGGCAAGGAGATCGCGCAACAGCACGGTGGGCAGAATATCCAGCGGCATGACGCGCTCATAGTTGCCAATCGGGACCATGGCGCGCTCGCCGCCGTGCGTGCTGGTTGAGAAGCTAAACAGCTTATTACGCAGGAAGTGGCCCAGCGTGGTTCGGGTGACGGAGTATTTTTCCGCGCCTGGCAGAACCCAGCCAAACAGCTCTTTCTCCCGCCCTTCCTGCACTATGCTGACCTGCAAATGGAAGCGTCCCAGGTACGCGTGCGCATTGGCAGCATGGCGTCCGCTGAGGACCGAGCCGGAAATCAGGCGGTTTTCGCCCTCTTTCGTTTCCCCCACCAGCAGTTCGTTGATGTCAGCGCCCAGCAGCGTCTTCACCAGGCGCGGATTTGCAGCCTGCGGTCCGCCGATGGCGATTATCCGTTCAGCGCAGAGTTCACCCGTAGTAAAGAGCTTACCGATGGCGATGACGTCCTGATAATTAAGGTACCAGACCTGTTTCGTCAGGCTGACTGGCTCAAGGAAATGGATGTGCGTCCCGGCCAGCCCCGCCGGATGCGGGCCAGAAAATTCATTAAACGTGACCTGCCCCAGCGGATGGCCGCCAAGCTTGCCGCCGTCGGCCTGACAAACGTGCACTTTTCCGGGCGTGAGGCGGGTTAGAATAGTGAGTCCTGCATCAAAAGCTTTTCGCTGCGCCAGGATAACCGGTTCCGGGTCCACGCTGAGCGGGTTGGTGTCGATGGCCGTGACAAAAATCGCGGCCGGTTCCGTGCCCGGAACAGGGGATTTGCTGAAGGGGCGCGTACGAAGCGCGGTCCATAAACCGGACGCCAGGAGCAGATCCTGAACGGCGTCACGGTTCAGCGACGCGAGCTCTGCGGTGTCGTAATGGGCAAATTCACGCTTGTCATCGCCCTCAATGCGGATAACCACCGACTGCAGAACGCGCCGTTCGCCACGGTTGATGGTCACAACGGTGCCGCTCGCGGGGGCTGTGAACATCACGCCGGGATTTTTTTTGTCCTCAAAGAGCGTCTGTCCTTTGATAACGCGATCGCCCTCCTGTACCAGCATTGAAGGACGCATACCCAGGTAGTCTTCGCCCAAAATGGCGACGTGACGGACACTTGCGCCTGTCGAAACGTGCTGCGCTGGCACGCCTGCAATCGGCAGATCAAGTCCTTTTTTAATTTTAAACATGTGGTTAGCAGGTTTCCATGAACAACAATCCAGTGGGCGCAAAGTGTAACATTTTCCCCTTCCCGCGGGCAGGGAATCCGCCGGCGCGCGCGCCAAATTGCGAGCTAATGCGCAAAGTTCCTGGAGCCATCGCAATTTTGATGGTTTATAAAGTAAAACTAATTTGTAAACTCACCGCCCGGCTCTTGCGAAAATCTATAGCGGTGCTAATGTGAGCGCTCGTAACAGAATAATCTGATTTCGGGTCTCTTTTGCCGTCCTGGCAAGTTGGTCATGGTTTTATCAAGGAACTAGTAGTATGCGTAAAATCGCATTGTTCATTGCGATGCTTCTGATGCCGTGCATGTCGTTTGCCGGACTGCTCAGCAGTAATAGCTCAACGACGCCGGTCAGCAAGGAATATAAACAGCAGTTAATGGGATCGCCGGTTTATATTCAGATCTTCAAGGAAGAGCGCACTCTCGATCTGTTTGTGAAAATGGGCGAGACATATCAGCTGCTTGATAGTTACAAAATTTGTAACTACTCCGGCGGACTGGGGCCAAAACAGCGTCAGGGCGACTTCAAAAGTCCGGAAGGGTTCTACAACGTTCAGCGCAGCCAGCTCAAGCCTGACAGCCGCTTCTATAAAGCCATTAACATCGGTTTCCCGAATGCCTATGACCGTGCACACGGTTATGAAGGTAAATATCTGATGATCCACGGTGCCTGCGTGTCTATCGGCTGTTATGCGATGACCGACTCCGGCATTGATGAGATTTTCCAGTTCGTGACGGGCGCGCTGGTCTTTGGGCAGCCTAACGTACAGGTCAGCATCTATCCGTTCCGCATGACGGACGCCAACATGGCGCGTCACAAGTACTCATACTACGCGGATTTCTGGAAACAGCTGAAGCCGGGTTACGACTACTTTGAGCAGACCCACAAGCCACCTGTGGTCTCTATCGTCGATGGCCGTTACGTGGTCAGCAAACCGCTGAGCCACGAAGTCGTCCACCCGCAGCTGGCGTCAAATTACACGGTCCCCGAGACAAAATAGCACCCACTCGCCTGGCATAATCTTTTGCCAGGTTTCGTTGCCCGTCAGCGGCTGCGTTGCGATAACAGTGACCACATCGTTCGGTGTGGTCTCCTTCTGAAAGTCTATCTCCACATCCTGATCGAGCAGCGTCGCGACGCCAAACGGCGCACGGCGGGTGATCCAGAACAGATTCGTCGAGCAGAACGCCATCACATAGCGGCCGTCAGAGAGCAGCATGTTGAACACGCCTTTTTCACGCAGTTCAGATGCCAGCGTCGCGATGTATTTGAATACGGCAGTCATGTTGCCGGGCGTGCGGGGATAGCGCTCCGTCAGCTTGTGCAGCAGCCAGCAGAAGGCTTTTTCGCTGTCCGTTTCGCCAACAGGGCGGAAATTGCCCGTCTCCAGCGACTTATAGCCCGTAAGCTGCCCGTTGTGCGCGTAGGTCCAGTTTCGGCCCCACAGCTCGCGGGTAAACGGATGGGTGTTTTCCAACGCCACTTCGCCGCGGTTAGCCTGGCGGATGTGGGCGATCACCGAGCGGGACTTGATGGGGTAGTCCTGCACCAGTTTGGCAATCGGTGAGTTAAAGCTGGGCTGTGGATCTTTGAACGTGCGACACCCTTTGCCTTCGTAGAAGGTGATGCCCCAGCCGTCTTTATGCGGCCCGGTTCCTCCACCGCGCTGAACCAGCCCGGTGAAACTAAAGCAGATATCGGTTGGCACATTGGCGCTCATCCCGAGCAGTTCGCACATACAACACCTCCACAACAGCGGGGGCAAGAGTGCCCCCAGCGAAGTCTTACTTAACCATCTCTTTTTCGATCAGTTGAATCAGGATGTGGATCACTTTGATGTGAATTTCCTGAATACGATCAGCATAACCGAAGTGCGGAACGCGAATTTCGACATCCGCCGTACCGTCCATCTTACCGCCATCTTTACCGGTCAGGGTGATGACTTTCATCCCTTTTTCACGCGCGGCGGCGATCGCTTTGATCACGTTGCCGGAGTTGCCGGAGGTAGAGATCCCCAGCAGCACGTCGCCTTCACGGCCTACGGCTTCAACGTAGCGGGAGAAGATGTGGTCGTAACCGAAGTCGTTGCCTACGCAGGAGATGTGGCTCACGTCGGAAATCGCAATCGCCGGGTAGCCCGGACGGTTTTCGCGATAGCGTCCGGTCAGCTCTTCTGCGAAGTGCATAGCGTCGCAGTGGGAACCGCCGTTACCGCAGGAGAGCACTTTGCCACCGGCTTTGAAGCTGTCGGCAAGCAGGACCGCTGCGCGCTGAATAGCGTGAATATTGGCATCATCTTTCAGAAAGTTCGCCAGCGTTTCCGCCGCTTCGTTCAGTTCGTTACGAATAAGATCCTGGTACATGAGGATAATCCTTCAGTATTGATGAAATAACACAGTGGAGTGTACCGGATAGCGGGAAAAGCGAGAAGCTAAAGCCATGCGAAACGTCCGGCGTTTTGATTTTTTGTGCCGGCTAAAACGCGAACAATGTGAACCAGGTTGTAATTATTTTGTAAACACATTGCTAAAGGAAATAACATCAACTACAACCATATCATCACAAGTGGTCAGACCTCCTACAAGCAAGGGAGCTTTTCTTTATGATGATTTTGAGCATTCTCGCAACCGTTGTTCTGCTCGGTGTGTTGTTCTATCACCGCGTAAGTTTATTCCTGAGCAGCCTGATTCTTCTGGCCTGGACGGCTGCGCTTGGCGTCGCAGGCCTCTGGAATATCTGGCTTTTAGTCCCTCTTGCCATCATTCTTCTGCCGTTTAACCTGGCCCCGATGCGTAAATCAATGATCTCTGCGCCGGTGTTCAAAGGCTTCCGCAAAGTGATGCCGCCAATGTCGCGTACCGAGAAAGAAGCGATTGATGCGGGCACCACCTGGTGGGAAGGCGATCTGTTCCAGGGCAACCCGGACTGGAAAAAGCTGCATAACTATCCGCAGCCGCGCCTGACCGCTGAAGAACAGGCCTTTATTGACGGCCCGGTGGAAGAAGCGTGCCGTATGGCCAACGACTTTGCCATCACCCATGAAATGGCCGATCTGCCGCCTGAGCTGTGGGCGTATCTGAAAGAACATCGCTTCTTCGCGATGATCATCAAGAAAGAGTACGGCGGTCTGGAATTCTCCGCTTACGCTCAGGCTCGCGTCCTGCAAAAGCTGGCAGGCGTCTCCGGGATCCTGGCGATTACCGTTGGCGTGCCTAACTCCTTAGGCCCGGGCGAACTGCTGCAGCATTACGGTACCGAAGAGCAGAAAGATCACTACCTGCCGCGTCTGGCACGCGGTCAGGAAATCCCTTGCTTCGCGCTGACCAGCCCGGAAGCGGGCTCCGATGCAGGCGCGATCCCGGACACCGGCGTGGTCTGCATGGGCGAGTGGCAGGGCGAGCAGGTGCTGGGCATGCGCCTGACCTGGAACAAGCGTTATATCACCCTGGCGCCAATCGCCACCGTGCTGGGTCTGGCCTTTAAGCTCTCTGACCCGGAAAAACTGCTGGGCGGTGAAGAAGATCTTGGCATTACCTGCGCGCTGATCCCAACCTCTACCCCAGGCGTTGAAATTGGTCGCCGTCACTTCCCGCTGAACGTGCCGTTCCAGAACGGTCCGACCCGCGGTCAGGACATCTTTGTGCCGATTGACTACATCATCGGCGGCCCGAAAATGGCCGGTCAGGGCTGGCGTATGCTGGTGGAATGTCTGTCCGTGGGCCGCGGCATTACCCTGCCGTCGAACTCAACCGGCGGTCTGAAGTCGGTCGCGATGGGGATTGGCGCTTACGCCCACATCCGCCGTCAGTTCAAAATCTCCATCGGCAAGATGGAAGGTATCGAAGAGCCGCTGGCGCGTATCGCGGGCAATGCCTACGTGATGGATGCCGCTGCTACTCTGATTACCTACGGCATTATGCTGGGCGAAAAACCGGCCGTGCTGTCCGCGATTGTGAAGTACCACTGTACCCACCGCGCGCAGCAGTCGATCATTGACGCGATGGATATCGCGGGCGGTAAAGGCATTATGCTCGGCGAAGGCAACTTCCTGGCGCGCGGCTATCAGGGCGCACCGATTGCCATCACCGTGGAAGGGGCAAACATCCTGACCCGCAGCATGATGATCTTCGGTCAGGGCGCAATCCGCTGCCATCCGTACGTGCTGGAAGAGATGGCCGCTGCGCAGAACAACGACGTGGATGCCTTCGATAAGCTGCTGTTCAAACATATCGGTCACGTGGGCAGCAACAAGGTGCGCAGCTTCTGGCTGGGCCTGACGCGCGGTCTTACCAGCGCGACGCCGACCGGCGATGCGACCAAACGTTACTACCAGCATCTGAACCGTCTTAGCGCCAACCTGGCTCTGCTGTCTGACGTCTCCATGGCGGTGCTGGGCGGTAGCCTGAAGCGTCGCGAGCGTATCTCTGCCCGTCTGGGGGATGTGCTGAGCCAGATCTTCCTGGCCTCCGCAGTCCTGAAGCGTTACGACGATGAAGGCCGTCAGGAAGCGGATCTGCCGCTGGTGCACTGGGGCGTGCAGGATGCGATGTATCAGGCTGAACAGGCGATTGACGACCTGCTGGCGAACTTCCCGAACCGCTTCGTGGCGGGCGCCCTGCGCGCGGTGATCTTCCCGACCGGTCGTCACCATCTGGCGCCGTCCGACAAGCTGGACCACAAGGTGGCGAAGATCCTGCAGGTACCGAGCGCAACCCGCTCCCGTATCGGCCGTGGTCAGTATCTGACGCCGACGCCGCATAACCCGGTGGGTCTGCTGGAAGAGGCGCTGCTGGACGTGATGGCTGCCGATCCGATCCACCAGAAAATCTGTAAACAGCTGGGCAAAAACCTGCCGTTTACCCGTCTGGACGAACTGGCAAAACAGGCGCTCGCCGGCGGCATTATCAATAAAGATGAAGCTGCTCTGCTGGTGAAAGCCGAAGAGAGCCGTCTGCGTAGTATTAACGTGGATGATTTCGAGCCGGACGAGCTGGCGACGCAGCCGGTAAAGCTGCCGGAGAAGCACCGCAAGCCTGAAGCGGCGTAACGCGTTTCGCTTATACAAACCCCGCCTCGCGCGGGGTTTTTTATTGCCACATTTTCTCGTAATGACGTGCTACAGTGTCAAAAAGCGGTCTTTTGAGGAGTCTGTATCGTGCCTGGTTTGAAGATTTCGATTTTGCAGCAACCTTTAGTGTGGATGGATGGCCCCGCCAACCTGCGCCACTTTGATCGTCAACTGGAAGAGATTACCGGGCGTGATGTGATTGTCCTGCCGGAGATGTTCACAACCGGCTTCGCCATGGAAGCAGCACAACAGTCAATGCCGCAGGATGAGGTGGTCGCCTGGATGCATGCCAAAGCGCAGCAGACCAACGCGCTGATCGCCGGGAGCGCCGCCCTGCAAACGGATCGCGGGCCGGTGAACCGCTTCCTGCTGGTGGAGCCGGAAGGGAAAGTGCATTTTTACGATAAACGCCACCTGTTCCGCATGGCGGATGAGCATCATCACTATGAAGCGGGTCACGAGCGCGTGGTGTTCGAGTGGCGCGGCTGGCGTATTCTGCCGCTGGTCTGCTACGACCTGCGCTTCCCGGTGTGGTCGCGCAACCGCAATGATTACGACCTGGCGCTTTATGTTGCCAACTGGCCTGCACCGCGCTCCCTGCACTGGCAGTCGCTGCTGGTTGCGCGCGCGATTGAGAATCAGGCGTACGTGGTGGGCTGTAACCGCGTGGGAACCGACGGCAACGGGCATCACTACCGCGGCGACAGCCGGGTGGTGAATCCTCAGGGCGAGATCATTGCCACCGCCGAGCCGCATCAGGCGACGCGCATTGATGCGGAACTGTCGCTGACGGCGCTGCAGGAGTACCGCGAGAAGTTTCCGGCCTGGCAGGATGCGGATCCGTTTAGCATTGGGTGAAATTTTCCCCTCACCCCGCCCCTCTCCCAACGGGAGAGGGAGGATAAAACATTAACTCACCAGCGCCTGCCCGTCTTTGCGGCTTTCCGTCGCGGCCACGTAGTGTCCTTCCGGCAGGCGATAAATCACCTGCGCCCCGCCGAAGTTGTAATCCTGAAGCGGATCTTCCACCACGATCTGATGCCCCCGCTCGCGCAGCGCGGCGATAGTATTGCGATCGAAGGTCGATTCAACGATCACCTCCCTGCCCTGCACTACGCGCCAGCGCGGGGCATCGATTGCCGCCTGTGGGTTTTGCCCGTGCAGCATAATGCGCAGCGCCATCTGCATGTGCCCCTGCGCCTGCATCGGGCCGCCCATCACGCCGAAGGACATCAGCGGCTGGCCGTTGCCGTCCATCGCAAAGCCCGGAATGATGGTGTGGAACGGTCGCTTGCTGCCCGCCAGCGCGTTCGGGTGATTGGGATCCAGCACAAAACCGCAGCCCCGGTTTTGCAGGCTGATCCCCGTATCCGGCACCACGATGCCTGAACCGAAGCCCATGTAGTTGGACTGAATAAACGAGACCATCATCCCGCTGGCGTCGGCGGTGCTGATGTAGACCGTGCCGCTCTGGGTCGGGGAACCGTAGACAAAATCAGAGGCGTGCTCGTGATTGATAAGCGCCGCGCGCGACTTCAGATAATGGTCGCTCAGCAGCTCTTTCGCCGCGAACGCCATATGGTCTTCATCCGCCACGTAGCGGTCGAGATCCGCCAGCGCCAGCTTCATCGCCTCAATAGACAGGTGCAGGGACTGCACAGAATCCGGATGATGCTTCTCAATGCCGCACTGCTCCAGAATGCCGAGCGCAATCAGCGTGGCGATCCCCTGGCCGTTTGGCGGCAATTCCTGCACCGAACCGCCCGCGAAGTCGCGCGACAGCAGCTCTACCCAGTCCACGCGGTGGTTTGCCAGATCTTCAGCCGTCAGGTGTGCGCCGTGTTCTTTAGCGAAAGCGGCAATTTTTTGCGCCAGCTCGCCGCGGTAAAAGGCTTCACCGTTGGTGCGGGCAATCAGCTCCAGCGAGTTCGCCTGCGCCGGATTACGGAAGATTTCCCCCACGCGCGGGGCGCGGCCTTCCGGCGCGAAGCAGGCGCTAAAACCCGGCTGATCTTTCAGCTTGCTATAGCCGCGCTGCCAGAGATGGCCGATCAGCGGGGAGACCGGGAAACCGTTGCGCGCGTAGTCAATGGCGGGCTGCGCCAGCGTGGTCAGCGGCAGCGTGCCGAAGCGTTCCGCCAGCGCAACCCAGCCGGATACCGCACCCGGCACGGTCACCGCGTCCCAGCCAATTTCCGGCACCGCGGTTTTACCGGCAAACAGATCCGCATGCCAGCTTGCAGGCGAACGACCGGACGCGTTCAGGCCGTGCAGCTTTTCACCGTCCCAGACGATGGCAAAGGCGTCGCTGCCGATCCCGTTGCCGGTCGGCTCAACCACCGTCAGCGCCATCGCGGTGGCAATCGCCGCATCCACGGCGTTGCCGCCCAGCTGCAGCATTTTCATTCCCGCCTGTGCCGCCAGCGGCTGCGACGTGGCGACGGCGTTACGGCCCATCATTGGCGGGCGGCGTGAAGCGTAACCGGACGTAAAATCAAGCGCTTTGGTCATCATGACTCCTTAGTCGTGGCGCGGATCGAGCGCGTCGCGCAGCCCGTCGCCGAGTAAATTAAAGCCCTGCACGGCAAGGAAAATCGCCACGCCGGGGAAAACGGACATCCACGGCGCCTGCTCCAGAAACCCTTTCGCAGTGTTGAGCATGGAGCCCCATGACGGATTGGGCGGCTGCTGCCCCAGCCCTAAAAACGACAGGCTGGCTTCGGCGATAATCGCCGAGGCAATCGCCAGCGTGGCCTGCACCAGGATCGGCGACATCACGTTGGGCAGGACGTATTTGATGATGATCCAGCGATCCGGCAGGCCAATCGCCCGCGCGCCGTCGATGTACTCTTCGTTGCGAATGGCGATCACCTGGCCGCGCGTCAGGCGAGCGAAGATCGGCATCGCCGAAAGACCGATGGCAATCATCGCGTTGGTCAGGCTCGGGCCCAAAAACGCCCCCAGCGCGATCGCCATGATCAGAAACGGACAGGCCAGCAGCGCCTCAATAAACCGCGAGATCACTCCGTCCCACATCTTCTGGAAGTAACCCGCCACCAGACCCAGCGGCACGCCGATGACCACCGCGATAACGACCGACATACAGCCCGCCATCAGCGAGGTGCGAGCTCCCCAGATTATGCGGGATAAAATGTCGCGCCCCAGCTCGTCGGTGCCGAACCAGTACATCGCCGACGGCGCTTTGCGCACCGCCAGGAAGTTAGCTTTGACCGGGTCGAACGGGGCGATCCACGGCGCCAGCAGCGCCACCAGCACAAAGAAGCCCACCACCACCGCGCCAATCACCGCGCTTTTGTTGGCGAGGAATTTCTTCAGCACCCGGTTTTGCGCGCGCGGCAGCGCGGGGGCTACGGTTTGCGTCGTCAGTTCCGCCATGGTTAACCTCGCATTTTCGGGTTGATAAGGACGTAGAGCACGTCGGCCAGCAGGTTGAGCATCAGGAAGCCGATCGCCACGATCAGCACCACGCCCTGCACCACCGCGTAGTCACGGTTAAATACCGAGTCGACGATCATCTTGCCGAACCCCGGAATGGTGAAGACCTGCTCGGTCAGCACCGCGCCGCCCAGCAGCTCGCCGAACAGCAGCGTGATGAGGGTGATGACCGGTACCAGCGCGTTGCGAAACGCGTGCTTCAGGATCACCGCCTTCGGTAGCAGCCCCTTAGCGCGCGCGGTGCGGATATAATCCGCCTTCAGCACCGCAATCATTGAGGCGCGGGTATGACGCATCAGCGTCGCCGCGAGGCCGGTTCCGAGCACGGCCGCGGGCAGCAGCAGCGTGCGCAGGTTCTGAAGCGGATCTTCACTGAACGGCACGTAACCGGATGCGGGCAGCCACTGCAGATTCACCGAAAAGACCAGAATCAGCAGGATCCCCAGCCAGAAGTGCGGGATCGAGATCCCCGAGATCGCTACGAAGTTCGCCCCGTGATCGACCCAGCTGTTTTTGTTCACCGCCGCGAGGATCCCCATGCTGATGCCAAACACCAGCGCGATAATCATCGCCAGCAGGGACAGCTCCAGCGTGACCGGCAGCTTGCTGGCAATCAGCTGCGTCACCGGTTCGTGCGTGCGTAAGGAGACGCCCAGATCGCCCTGCAGCGCCCGCGTCAGCCAGTGGAAATACTGCACGGGGATCGGCGCATCGAGGTTCAGCTCCGCGCGCAGCTGGGCGATGACCGCCGGGTCGCGCTCCTCCCCGGCCATGGCGATTAGCGGGTCGCCGGGCAGCAGCTTTTGCAGACCGAAGACCATCATGCCCACCAGCAGCAGGGTTGGTATAGCCAGCAGCAGACGTTTGCAAATCAGTTCCAGCATGGGTTCTCCTCAGGACCTTTATTTCGCCAGCGTCAAACCCGCCAGACGCACGATGCCGTCCGGGTACGGCTTAAAGCCCTGCACGCTTTTGTTCAGACCGAAAATGCGCGGCTCGAAGTAGAGGTAGGCAATCGGCATGTCGCTTTGCAGTTGCTTCACCACCTTGTCGTACAGCGGCTGGCGTGCGGCCTGGTCGGTGCTCTGGCGCGCCTGGGTCAGCCACTCATCGACCTGCGCGTTGCTGTAGCGACCGTCGTTAAGGGTGCCTTTGCTGTTGATAAAGCCGTAGATGCTGCCGTCCGGATCCGGGCGTCCCGACCAGCCTGAGAAGCTCAGCTGATAGTCACCGCTCTGCTGGCGATCGAGCAGCGTGGCGAATTCGGTCATCTGCAGGTTCAGGTTAAATCCGGCCTCGGCGACCATCGCCTGCAGCACCTGGCCCACCTGCTGTGAGGTTGGGTTGTTCGGCACCAGCAGGTTGACGGTCAGCGGCGCGGTGACGCCTGCCGCCTTCAGCAGCGCTTTGGCTTTGTCGACGTCACGCGGCGGGACCGGCAGGTTAACGTGATACGGGCTGACCGGGGAAAACGCCTGGTTGGCCGGGGTATAGAGCCCTTCAAAGACCACCTGATTTAACGCATCGCGGTCGATGGCCTGAGAAAACGCCTCGCGCACGCGGGCGTCCTTGAACGGATCGTTGGTCGGCACCTTGCCGTTGTTGATGTTGAAGGTGATGCCCTGATAGCCCAGGCCGGTTACCTTCGCCAGCGCCAGCTTGCTGTCGGCTTCGACGGTTTTAACGTCGCTGGCGGCGATGCCTTCGGTCAGGTCGAGATCGCCCGCGCGCAGGTTCGCGAGGCGCACGGAGGCATCCGGGATCGGCAGATAAATGATTTTGTCGAAGTGGTAGGCGCCTTTGTTCCAGTAGTTGTCGAAGCGGGTCAGCACGATGCGGTCCTGGGACACGCGGCTGTCGAATTTATACGGGCCGGAGCAGACCGGGTGGGCGGCAAAGTCAGGCTTTTTGGCCGCCTCGGGGGCCATCATCGCGCCCGCGCGGTCGGTGAGCTGCATCAGCAGAGCGGCATCGGGGGTCTTCAGGTGCAGCGCAATCTGCATCGGGCCGGTGACCTCGACCGATTCAACGGAAGAGATCTCGCTTTTACGCAGAGAGCCTTTTAAGGTCAGGGCGCGGTCGAGGTTGTATTTTGCGGCGGCGGCATCGAATTTCTCACCGTCGTGGAAGGTGACGCCTTCGCGCAGATTGAGCGTCAGGGTTTTACCGTCGTCACTCCACGCCCAGTCTTTAGCCAGGCCGGGGACAACCTTCAGATTTTCATCTACGTCCACCAGCCTGTCGCACAGGGAGGCAAAGACGAAGCGGCCATAGTAGGTGCGCGCCAGATGCGGGTCGAGCATGTCCGGGTCAGGGCCCAGGCCGATCCGCAGCACGCTTTCAGAATGGGCGGGCAGCGCCGCGCCAAGCAACATAACACTTCCCAGTACGGTCAAAAGAGAATTACGCATTGTCATTATCATGAGTTCCTTGAAGGAAGAGACGAGTGAGTGGCCGCGTGTTCAAACAGCGCGCGGCGGCGCAGAAAGGCGGCGGATGGCGGTGCGATCTGAATAACGCTGCGATCGCGGTTGATCTCCTGCCAGCGGTGGCAGGCAACCTGACGTCCGCCGTCGAGCGCCTGATTGATCGGCTCAACCTGGCGGCATTCATCGGTGACGTACGGGCAGCGGGTGTGGAAACGGCAGCCGGACGGCGGGCTGGCCGGGTTGGGCAGATCCCCCTGCAGCAGCGGCGCGTCGCGTTCAACGCCCGGCTGCATCTGCGGTACCGAGGCGATCAATGCCTGCGTATAGGGGTGCAGCGGCGCGTCAAAAATCTCGTCGACGGTGGCAAGCTCGACTATTTGCCCGAGATACATGACCGCCACGCGGTCGCTCATATGGCGGATCACCGCAAGGCCGTGGGCGACAATCACCATCGTCAGCCCCAGCTGGTGCTTCAGGCTTTCCAGCAGGTTGACCACCTGCGCCTGAACGGAGACGTCCAGCGCGGATACCGGCTCGTCCCCCAGCAGCAGCTTCGGTCCCGAGGCCAGCGCGCGCGCAATGCCGATACGCTGGCGCTGCCCGCCGGAAAACTCGTGCGGATAGCGCCCGGCCCAGGCGGCAGGCAGGCCAACGGTTTTGAGCAGCTCGGCAACGCGGTACTGGCGATCCGCTTTTTTCATGTTCTGATGCAGCCACAGCGGCTCCCCGACGATCTGCTCCACCGTCATGCGCGGGTTGAGCGAGGCGAAGGGATCCTGGAAGATAATCTGCAGCTCGCGCCGGAGCTGGTTCAGGCGGGCACCGGAGGCGTCGGTGATCTCTTCCCCCTGGTAAAACACGCGCCCTTCGCTGGCGGCCAGCAGGCGCAACAGCAGACGACCGAGGGTAGATTTCCCGGAGCCGGACTCGCCGACGATCGCCAGCGTTTCGCCCGGCATCACGGCAAGCGAAACGCGATCGATCGCGGTGACAAACCGTGCCGGGGTAAAGAGTTTTTTGGGGCCGGGGAAAAGCTTGCTGAGGTCACGGGCTTCAAGAATGGGCGTGGTCATGCGATTTCTCCCAGGGCAATGTGCTGTTCGAGCGGTACGCGGAAGCAGGCGACCTGATGGCCCGCGCCGAGCGCGGTGAGCTGCGGTTTTTCAGCATGGCAGCGGGACTGCGCAAACGGACAGCGGGTGGCAAAACGGCAGCCTTTCGGCATGGATTCCGGGAGCGGGACCGATCCGGGAATGGTGGAGAGCTGGCCCTTGCGTGCGCCAAGTGAAGGAATCGAGCCCATCAGGCCGATGGTGTACGGATGCTGCGGGTCGGCAAAGATGGCCTCCACGCTCCCCTGCTCCACCACCTGTCCGGCATACATCACCGCTACCTGCTGGGCGACTTCTGCTACGACGCCTAAATCGTGGGTGATCATCAGCACCGCCGTGCCGGTTTCCTCTTTTAAGGCGTTGAGCAAGGCGAGGATTTGCGCCTGGATGGTGACGTCGAGCGCAGTGGTGGGCTCGTCGGCAATCAGCAGTTTGGGATGGTTAATCAGCGCCATCGCAATCATCACCCGCTGGCGCATGCCGCCGGAAAGCTGGTGGGGATATGCTTTCAGGCGCATCTCTGCCGCCGGGATCTGTACCTTCTCGAGGATCTGCAGCGCGACCTTCATCGCCTCTGCGCGCGAGACGTTCTGGTGCCGCATAACCGCTTCGCTAAGCTGATCCCCCAGCGTAAACGCCGGATTGAGCGAGGTCATCGGCTCCTGGAAAATCATCGCCAGCTCGCTGCCGCGCAGGTCGGCATATTCCCGCGGCGAGAGCTTTCGCAGATCGTGGCGGCGAAACTGCATCTCGCCGCTGACAATCTGCGCGCTGGCGGGCAGTAACCCCATCAGCGCCAGTGAGGTGATACTTTTCCCGCAGCCGGACTCTCCCACCAGCGCCAGCGTTTCGCCCGCCCTGACGCTCAGCGAGATACCATCAAGCACGCTAGCCGGCGAGCCAGCAAACGTAACGTTGAGGTTTTGCACCCGCAATACGGGCGTGGCGTCCTTAAAGGGTATTGTCGTCATGGCGTGAAGTCGTCCTCAAGGTGGATCGCCTGAATCAGGGCGGTTTGCAGGCTGAGCAGGTGTTCGCGCATGGCGGCCGCGGCTTCATTAGGCTGGCGATGGATAATCGCAGACATGATCTTATGGTGGTGGTCGTTATAGCTGTCGACACGTTCGGGCGTGCGGGCTAATTCGCGCAGATGCTGCCAGCCCGGTTCGCGCCGAACGGCATCAATGGCATCAAACAGGCCGAGCATCAGACGGTTGCCCGCCGCCTCGGCAATTGCCCGGTGAAAGGCGCTGTCCCAGAGTTCGTTGAGATCGCGGTCATCCGGGCTGACCTTGTCGATGCGTTCCAGCATACGCTGCATGAGCGCGAGGTTTTCCCTGGTGGCACGCAGTGCCGCAAGCCGGGCTAAGCCGGGTTCGAGCTGTAGACGAGCTTCCATCACTTCCAGAAGGTTGGTCTGCTGAACCAATCCCTGAAGGGCCAGCGGTTCAACAGGTGCCGCCGGGCCAATAAAGGTCCCTTTGCCCTGCTTACGCCAGATGCGGCCCTCTTCTTCCAGCACGTCCAGCGCACGACGCACTTCGCGTCGTCCTACGCCGAGAGTGTCCGACAGCTCACGTTCCGTGGGCAGCGGTATGCCTGGTGTTGACTCATGCTGGTTGATAAGCCCGCGCAGCTGCTCAAGCGCGGTGCTGGAATTTGCCAGAAACCGTGACGGTTTTTCCATATTGGTTCGCTCGCTTTCATCATTGCTTTATTTTTATTAACGATAAGTTATTGATATGGAATGAAGCTTATCGTGCTAATGATTAAGCAATAACCAAACCAATAATTAATTGGTTCGGCATATTTTTGGAAAGCAGGAGTTAACCAAATGATTCTGCGTGAATTATTTTTACAGAAAGAAACATTCTGAACGAGGTGCGAGGAGAAGATCGATGGAGAAATGCACAACCATAGTGCAAATAATGCACTACACCTGTGCAATTGTTAATAAATTGCACCATGTATATTAACTTTATGTTAACAATAAGTGAGAGGATGAGATTACAGAAGGCTGAAACGACGAAGGCCTGAATCATTTCTGATTCAGGCCTTCTGAATAGTGGCGGAACGGACGGGACTCGAACCCGCGACCCCCTGCGTGACAGGCAGGTATTCTAACCGACTGAACTACCGCTCCACTGTTCCCGTTTGGGGAACGAGGCGCATATTACGGTGCGCCTCCGATCTCGTCAACGCTTTTTCTCACGTTTTGAATCGTTTGCTGCAAAAATCGCCCAAACGATGATTTTACAGGCATTCAGGCGTTTTTTCAGGCGCGCCACATACAGCTGCCGCCCTTCTTCTGTACCAGATCAAGCCGGGATTCGTGGTTAAGAAGCTCTTCATCACTGGCTAAAACAACCCGCAAGCGACTGGCCTGACGAACAACACGCTGAATGCCCGCTTCGCCTTGCGTCTGCTGGGATTCATTTTCCATACTGAACTTCATTGACGTCTGCCCGCCGGTCATCGTCAGATAGACATCGGCCAGGATCTGGGCATCGAGCAACGCCCCGTGAAGCGTTCGCTTGGTGTTGTCTATCTCATAGCGCGAGCAGAGTGCATCAAGGCTGTTACGCTTGCCGGGGAACATCTTCCTTGCCAGCGCCAGGCTGTCAGTCACCTTACAGAAGGTGTTCGTCTTCGGAATATCACGATTAAGCTTGCTGAATTCATAATCCATAAAGCCGATATCGAACGATGCGTTATGGATGACAAGCTCGGCGCCCTTGATATATTCCAGGAACTCGTCAGCGACATCCGCAAAAGTCGGCTTATCCAGCAAGAACTCATCGGCAATACCGTGAACGCCGAACGCTTCAGGATCCACCAGCCGATCGGGTTTGAGGTAGACGTGGAAGTTGTTCCCCGTAAGACGACGGTTCACCACTTCAACGGCGCCGATCTCGATGATCTTATGCCCTTCGTAGTGCGCGCCGATCTGGTTCATACCGGTGGTTTCGGTATCGAGGACAATCTGGCGAGTAATTGCAGTGCTCATAGCGGTCATTTATGTCAGACTTATCGTTTAACTGAACGTTTCGAATACAGGAAGTCTACCAGAGATGCGTAAACAGGTAGAAATTTTCACCGATGGATCTTGTCTCGGTAACCCAGGGCCCGGCGGCTACGGCGCGATTATGCGCTATCGCCAGCACGAAAAAACCTTTAGCGAAGGCTATTTTCTGACCACCAACAACCGGATGGAGTTGATGGCGGCCATCGTGGCGCTGGAGGCGTTAAAAGAACATTGTGACGTGGTGTTAAGCACCGACAGTCAGTACGTGCGTCAGGGGATCACCCAGTGGATCCATAACTGGAAAAAACGCGGCTGGAAAACCGCCGATAAGAAGCCGGTCAAGAACGTCGATCTCTGGAAACGTCTTGATGCTGCGCTGGGCCAGCACCAGATTAAGTGGGAGTGGGTTAAAGGCCACGCAGGCCATCCGGAAAACGAACGCTGCGACGAACTGGCGCGTGCTGCTGCATCCAATCCCGCACATGAAGATGCGGGTTATCAGCCCGACGCCTAATCGGTTTTTTTGTACTGCCGCGTGGCGCCGACGGTCTGGCGAATGGGCGTTTTCGACTTGCTCTGCTTCATGGGGTTAAGCGTAAGGGGAATAGTTCGCTTACGCGCAACGATAAACTGCAAACAGCCCAATGCGGGGAGATGGGTGCTCAGTACCACGCCCCCCTGCCGCGCCCAGGGCAGCACCTGAAAACCACCATAGCAAAGCACTTCAAAGTTCAGCAATGAAAGCCAGTCGAGCTGGCGCATCATGGTGAACATCCGGCTGTTGTAAGGTGGAGTCCGGCGCAGCACTGGTACTAACTTACGCAGGCCCATCAGGCTTAGCGGATTGAATCCGCTAAGTACCAGCCAGCCGTCATCAATCAGCACGCGATCGGCTTCGCGAAGCAGACGATGCGGATCGCTGCACCAGGGTAGCGTATGTGCGAGCAAACACGCATCGACGGATTTTTCCGCAAACGGCAGATGCAGCGGGTCTGCCTTCACCTGAACCGGCGATCCGCCGAGAGAGACGTTAACCTGATGCGAGATAGCGCAGCTTTCGGTATTGATTTCCGCGCTGAGATTGCCAATCTTAAGCAGGTGAAAGCCATACATTTTCGCGAGCCAGGGCTTCAGCTGCTGTTCTAACGCTTCGCGATAGTATTCACCCCAGGGCAATTCCGCCCAACGTTCCGGTGCTGCGACAGTCTGAGGTATCCTTGCCGGTTTCATCAAAACATCCGCCACGCTCTAAGAGGTAATGTATGAATCTTATCAGTATTCCAGCGTTTCAGGACAATTACATCTGGGTTTTGGTTGACGACGATCGCCGATGCGTCATTGTCGATCCCGGAGAGTCTGCCCCTGTTCTGCACGCCATAAAAGAGAACGGCTGGCAGCCAGAAGCCGTTTTGTTAACGCATCATCATAACGATCACACTGGCGGCGTGCCTGAACTGCGCGCCCATTTTCCGCATCTTGTGGTTTACGGACCGGCAGAGGCACAAGATAAGGGAATCACGCATGTAGTCGAAGAAGGCGAAAATATCCTCATACGCGAGTGGGAGTTTTCCGTATTTGCTACACCAGGTCACACTTTGGGACATCTGTGTTTCTACAGTAAGCCTTATCTTTTTTGCGGCGATACGCTGTTCTCCGGAGGCTGCGGAAGACTGTTTGAAGGTACGCCAGCTCAAATGTATCAGTCTTTACAGAAGATTAACGCGCTACCCGATGAGACACTCATTTGTTGCGCTCATGAGTATACATTAGGAAATATGAAGTTTGCCGTGAGTCTCTTACCCGAGGATCGAGCGATTCAGGATTATTATCACAAAGTGAAGGAGTTACGTGCAAAAAACCAAAAAACACTCCCCGTAATTCTGAAAAACGAGCGCCAAATTAATTTATTTTTACGAACAAATGATATTGATTTAATTAACAAAATTAACCAAGAAACAAATTTGCAACAACCAGAACAGCGATTTGCATGGTTAAGGTCAAAGAAAGATAACTTCAGATAATTGCGGGTTGCCTTTTCAAAATTTCGCCGTTATCATCGCTCGTCTTTTAAGCAACTATTGACACACACATGAAGGCAAAAGCGATATTACTCGCCTCTGTCCTGCTTGTAGGTTGCCAGTCGCAAAACGGCAGCAACGTACAACAGCACGCACAGAGCCTTTCTGCGGCTGGTCAAGGGGAAGCAGGGAAGTTTGCAAGTTCGGCGCGATGGATGGACGATGGAACATCTTACGCGCAGGATCAAGACTTGTGGACCTCTATTGGCGACGAGCTAAAGATGGGAATTCCGGAAAATCCCCGGATTCGCGAACAGAAACAGAAGTATTTAAGTAATAAGAGCTATCTCCACGATGTAACGTTACGGGCAGAGCCGTATATGTACTGGATAGCCGGGCAAGTTAAGAAACGTAACATGCCTATGGAGCTGGTACTCCTACCCATAGTGGAGAGCGCTTTTGACCCACACGCGACGTCTGGCGCCAATGCCGCAGGCATTTGGCAGATCATTCCGAGCACCGGGCGAAACTATGGTCTGAAACAGACCCGCAACTATGATGCGCGTCGCGATGTTGTCGCTTCAACGACAGCCGCTCTCGATATGATGCAACGTCTGAACAAGATGTTTGACGGCGACTGGCTGTTAACGGTCGCAGCGTATAATAGTGGCGAAGGTCGTGTACTGAAGGCAATGAAAGCGAATAAAGCACGGGGTAAATCCACCGATTTTTGGTCGCTCTCACTGCCACAGGAAACAAAGATTTACGTACCGAAAATGCTGGCATTGAGCGATATTCTCAAGAACAGCAAGCGTTACGGTGTACAACTGCCAACACCAGACGAAAGTCGTGCACTGGCGCGTGTTCGCCTCAGCAATCCGGTTGATATTCAACAGGTTGCTGATATGACGGGTATGTCGGTAAGTAAATTGAAAACCTTTAATGCTGGCGTTAAAGGCTCAACCCTGGGGGCAAGTGGCCCGCAGTATGTAATGGTTCCGCAGAAACATGCCGAGCAGTTACGCGAGTCTTTAGCTTCTGGTGAAATCGCCGCCGTTCAGTCAACGCTGATCGCGGATGCATCATCAGTTAACAGCCGCAGCTATAAGGTTCGTTCAGGTGATACGCTTTCGGGCATTGCGTCACGTCTTGGCGTGACGGCGAAAGATCTGCAGCAGTGGAATAACCTGCGCAGCTCTGGGCTGAAGGTGGGTCAGACACTGACGGTGGGTGCAGGTAACAGCGCACAGCGTCTCGCCAGCAACAGCGATAGCATCACCTATCGCGTGCGCAAAGGCGATTCACTGTCCAGTATCGCAAAACGACACGGCGTGAACATCAAAGATGTGATGCGCTGGAATAATGATACTGACAATCTGAAACCGGGTGACCAGCTGACGCTGTTTGTGAAGAACAGCGCCACGCCAGACTCCTGATAACACGATCGAAAGATAAAAAGGCACCGATTCCCCTCGGTGCCTTTTTTGTTTATCCCGCTTTTTGCGCTTCAGCCATGATGGTATCGCTCGTAAATGAGCCATCCGCCTGCAGTTCAAAGTACGCCTTCACCTCTGCGGACGCACTCTCCTGGTAAAGCCTAATTGCCTGGCTTAACGCCTCCGGGGTACGCATACGGGCTATCCAGGAGCTGAACTCCAGCGGTAAGCGGTCTGTAATCAACGCGCGCGCGATCAGCCCCGCTTCAGTGATAAGCGACAACCACTCTCCGCTGGCATAGTTTTGCACGTGTGAGGTATCGCGCAGCGCTTCGACCGTCTGCAGCCAGATATTGCGCACCGGATGTCCAGGGGACATCACATCCATAATAATGAAGATGCCACCCGGCTTCAGAACACGTTTGACCTCGCGCAATGCCTGGCCGACATCGTGCCAGTGGTGCGCGGAGTAACGGCTGATAACCACCTCAAACGACTCATCATCGAACGGTAAGGATTCGGCATAGCCCTGTTGCGTATCGATGTTGTCCAGTCCCTTCGCTTTCGCCGCACCGGCAACAACGTCCAGCATCTGGCTGGATAAGTCATACGCGGTAACGTGAGCGACCTGCTGCGCAGCCGTAAAGCTGGCATGCCCTGCCCCGCAGCCTAAATCCAGCACGTGCGCCTGCGGGAACGCCGCCAGACGTTCACCGAGACGCACCAGATCGCGGCCAGAAGCATGCACGGCGCTACTCAGATAGGCACTTGCCTGAGAACCAAACTGTTTTTCTACATTGTCATGATGGGAGCGTGTTGTTGTCATCATACTGTCCTTTGTGAGTGAAAAATAAAGGGCAGCACCCGCGCAGGCCTGCCCCACGGCAGACCTGACACACCATTATTTATCAGGTTTGCCGGGACTGAATTCGACTAGTAGAGGATTATGATCCGAGGCGCGCGTCACCAGAACCGAGGCATCGTGCACGCTCAAACCACGATAGAAGACAAAATCGAGAGGACGACCAAAGGCTTTTTTACGCTGGTCATCGCTAAAACGAACTTCACGCAGCGACATTTCGCGCGCAAAGCGATACAGCGCATTCATGCGCGGACGGCTCCAGGCATTGAAATCGCCGGCCATAATGATGGGCCCGCTGTGATGGGCAATCTGATCGCCGATCGGAAGTAGCTGCTTACTGTAGACATCCACGCCCAGACTGAAATTTACCGCATGGATATTCACAACCATCAGCATTCGGGTATCCGGCAGCGGATAGACCGTCACCAGCGCCGATTTTGCCAGACGCAGGATAGGTTCACGTTCACGCAGCGGACAGCAATAGACCGGATGTGCTGCTGAAAGCGTCATCACACCTGAGGGGTGTTGCGGCAGGACAAACGCTGGCACCTGGTCGGCGGCAAGATAGTTCGTGGTGGCAAAGCGTACCAGTTCAGGGGTGGTTTGTGCCTCCTGAAGCAGAACCAGATGGGCATCTTTTCCAAAATTCTTGAGCACCGATAACCATTCGGCACGCTGCTGCTTAAAGATATTCCACACCAGTACACGGATTTTCTCATCGCTGCTTAACGGTGTGCCGGCGGGTAATGCCTGGCTTATGCTCGCAAATGACCCCGGAGGCAAGATCCTCTCCGCGGGCATTCCGGCAACATAACGCATGGCATAGGTATTTTTTCGCACTTTTGGAAACAGCCTCTGTAACATGAACCAGCCCGGAAAACGGACTGATTCTAATGTTATAGGGACTTTAGGTCATACTTTCAACGCAATTTCTGAGAAACCGCTTTCCAGTTTTGTAAGCAAGCACTTACTGATGTTACCCCAGCGCCACCCGGGCTGGCTTATCGAGACGTCCACTCAGGCCAATCAGCAGGAAGGCCACCAGGACAATCACCGCGCCAATCCACGGGGTCTGGGCTAATCCAACATGCGCTACGGTTTGCCCACCAATGATGGAGCCCAGCGCGATGCCAATATTAAATGCGGCAATGTTCAGCCCGGACGCCACATCCACCGCATTTGGCGTATAGAGCTCAGCTTTCTGGACAACGTAAACCTGAAGCCCGGGGACATTACCAAAGGCAAAGATCCCCATGACCAGCACAGTGATCAGCGCGGCGTAGTGTGCCGAAGCCGTGAACTGGAAAATCATCAGCAGAACAACCAGGGCGGCGAAGATGAATTTCAGTGCCGGTACCGCACCATGCTTATCCGCAAGCTTGCCGCCCCAGATATTGCCAATGGCAACGGAAATACCGTATCCCAGCAAAATCCAGCTCACGGCATTGGGCGAAAAGCCCGCCAGGTCCTGCATCATCGGCGCCAGGAAGGTGAAAGCGGTGAACACACCACCATAGCCCAGCGCAGTTACCGCGTAGATAATCAGCAAACGCGGATGCGTGAGCACCTTCAGCTGATCGCGCAGGCTGGCGCTTGCCCGGCCTGGAATATTCGACGGTACCAGCAGCAGGCTGGTCACCAGAGCGATGACGCCCAGCAAGGAGACGGCCAGAAACGTTTCACGCCAGCCGAAGTGTTGTCCGATAAACGTTCCCAGCGGTACGCCCGTAACGAGTGCGACGGTCAGCCCACCAAACATGATCGCAATGGCTGAAGCCGCTTTCTCTTTGGGCACCAGGCTGGTTGCAATGGTGGAACCAATTGAGAAGAACACGCCGTGTGCAAGGCCGGTCAACAGACGGGCTATCACCAGCGTGGTGTAGTCCGGCGCCTGCCAGGCCAGAATGTTGCCGGCGGTGAACAGCACCATCAGCGCGACTAACAGCTGCTTACGCGGAAAACGCCCGGTCAGTGCGGTCAGCACTGGCGCCCCGACGGCGACGCCCAGGGCGTAGATTGATACCAGCAACCCCGCAGAGGGCAACGAGATCGCAAGCTGGTTAGCAATAGTGGGAACCAGGCCCACGATAACAAATTCGGTCGTGCCGATTGCAAAGGCACTGATCGTCAGGGCAAGTAGCGCCAGTGGCATAAAATACTCCGTATCATCAGGATTAAGATGACAGGCAGTATGCGCCAGTGCTTAAATAACAAAAATGGTCAAAATCTCAATAGAATTTTGCAGGTGGTGCAAAAATGAAAGCAACTTCGGAAGAGCTGACAATCTTTGTCGCCGTCGTTGAAAGCGGCAGCTTTAGCCGCGCGGCCGAACAGCTGGGACAGGCTAATTCGGCCATCAGCCGTTCGGTAAAAAAACTGGAGATGAAGCTTGGAGTGAGTCTGCTCAACCGTACGACGCGGCAGCTGAGCCTGACGGAAGAAGGTGAGCGTTACTTCCGCCGCGTGCAGTCGGTACTGCAGGAGATGGCCGCAGCGGAGACGGAGATTATGGAGACCCGCAGCACGCCGCGTGGATTGCTGCGCATTGATGCGGCCACGCCGGTGGTGCTTCACTTTCTGATGCCGCTGATCAAGCCTTTCCGCGAACGCTATCCGGAGATGACGCTTTCTCTCGTCTCCTCAGAGACGTTTATTAACCTCATCGAGCGTAAAGTGGATGTGGCTATTCGGGCGGGGACGCTGACCGATTCAAGCTTGCGTGCCCGCCCTCTGTTTGCCAGCTACCGTAAAATTATCGCGTCGCCACAGTATATTGCTGAACATGGTAAACCGGAGACGGTTGAAGAATTGAAGCAGCATCTGTGCCTGGGCTTTACGGAGCCGGTGTCGCTGAACACCTGGCCTGTTGCCTGTCATGATGGTCAACTTTATGAAATTACCTGCGGATTATCGTCAAACAGCGGAGAGACGCTGAAACAGCTGTGCCTGGAAGGGAACGGGATCGCCTGTTTATCAGACTATATGATTGATAAGGAGATAGCGCGAGGTGAACTGGTGGAGCTGATGGCCGACAGACGTCTGCCGGTCGAAATGCCTTTTAGCGCAGTGTATTACAGTGACAGAGCGGTAAGCACGCGCATTCGTGCCTTTATTGACTTCCTGAGTGAACATATAAAAACAGCTCCCGGAGGAGCTGTGTGAGGGTTCAGGTTACAGAGGGCGGGTCAATCTTAATCCCAGTTTGGGGCTAAACCTTCCGGGCTGACCAGGCGATCGTTGCACTCCAGTGCTGCGATCGCTTTTTTATCGTCAGCATCCAGCTGAAGATCCGTTGCTAAAAGGTTACTGGCCAGGTTTTCACGCTTAGTTGAAGATGGGATCACGGCATAACCTTCACCCATTGCCCATGCCAGAATCACCTGCGCAGCAGTGGCGTTATGTTTCTCTGCGATACGCGTAATCACTTCATCTTTCAGCGCTTTACCGTAGGCCAGCGTCATGTATGAGGTGATGTGGATCCCGTGCTGTTTTGCCCAGTCCACGACTGTGCGGTTTTGCAGGTATGGAGACAGCTCAATCTGGTTGGTCGCAATATTTTCTGCGCCAACAGCGGCAATGGCTTTTTCCATCAGCGGAATGGTGAAGTTGGAGATCCCAATTTCGCGGGTTAAGCCCTGCTTTTTCGCTTCCAGCAGCGCCTGCATGAATTCTTCTACTGAGACGGTATCATTCGGTGATGGCCAGTGGATAAGGGTCAGATCTACGTAGTCAGTACGCAGTTTTTTCAGGCTCTCTTTCAGGCTAGGGATCAGCTTATCTTTGCTGAGATTCTCAATCCAGATTTTCGTGGTGATAAACAGTTCGTTACGCGGTACACCACTCTCTTCGAGAGCTTGTCCAACGGCAGCTTCGTTTTCATAGATCTGTGCCGTATCAACTGCACGATAACCCAGTTCGAGTGCGGTTTTAACCGATGCGATAACAACGTCGTCTTTCAGGCGGAAAGTGCCCAGACCAAATGCAGGGAGAGTCATACTATTCCTCAATCATTATGTTCGTAAACTGAGGAAGATTATCGCTGGCGTTGTTATAGAGAAAAAGAGCGCAAAACGCAGAGGATTTTTGCTAATTTCGCAACAATTAAACGTTAGATAAGAAAAAAGCCCTGAGCGTGAGCTCAGGGCTTTTAATAAGTGGCGGAACGGACGGGACTCGAACCCGCGACCCCCTGCGTGACAGGCAGGTATTCTAACCGACTGAACTACCGCTCCACCGAAGACTGCTGTAACCACCGGATTTATGCACCGGCTTACTACTT